>JAHDGD010000064.1 GCA_020627825.1 Saprospiraceae bacterium | reverse complement strand
CACCGAAATGATCTGCATCCAAAGAAGCACCTCCTACTAATCCCCCATCAACATCTGATTGACTAAAAATTTCGGTAGCATTAGATGATTTCACTGAACCACCGTATAAAATAGGTATGGTAGATGCAACAGATGAGCCATACTTTTGACCCACAAATGAACGAATCGCAGCATGCATATTTTGTGCTTGATCTGCAGAAGCTGTTTCACCAGTCCCAATTGCCCAAATAGGTTCATATGCAATCACTAATCTTGAAAAGTCTTCACTAGATAAATGAAATAAACTTTTTTCAATCTGATCACATACATACGAATTTTGATTTCCTTGTTTTCTTACATCAAGAGGTTCTCCACAACAAAAAATGATGTTTAGATTTTGGGCGAAAGCCTCATTTACTTTATGAGCAAGGATTTCTGATGATTCTTTATGATATTCTCTTCTTTCAGAATGCCCTATAATCACATAAGGACATGAAATCGAGCTAAGCATACTTGCTGAGACTTCACCTGTAAAAGCTCCTTTATTTTTTGAAGAACAATCTTGTGCTGCAACAGATACTTTTGGTACATGGAGTAACATATCAATTGCTGGTTTTAAAAAAACAAAAGGTATACCTAGTATGACCTCTACATCATCAGGTATAGATACATGTGAAATATTTCGAGCTAATTCCATACCCGATTCGAATGTGGTATTCATCTTCCAATTCCCCGCAGCAATTTTTCTTCTTGACATAGTATTGATATATTTTTGCAAATATGAATTATTACAAGGTGAATATGAACAAATACCTCTTATTTTCGTATCTACTTTGATAGAATTATAAGAATCTAAAAATAAATTCGTGAAGTATAAAAAGTTAGGTAATACTGGATGGGATGTTTCTGTAATATGTCTTGGCACAATGACTTATGGAGAACAAAACACCCAGGAAGAAGCGTTCGAACAACTAGATTATGCAATTGAACAAGGTGTTAACTTTATTGATACCGCAGAAATGTATAGTGTTCCTGGAAGGAAAGAAACAACTGGTTCTACGGAAATTATTCTAGGGAACTGGATAAAAGCAAGGCAAAATAGAGATCAATATTATTTAGCTACCAAAGTGACTGGTCCATCTGCTGGATTAAGTTACATAAGTGACAATCTTGGTTTTAGTAAAGATCGAATTATAGAAGCAGCTGAAAAATCACTTCGGAAACTGCATACCGATTATATTGATCTTTACCAATTACACTGGCCGGAAAGAAATTCAAATTTCTTCAGCACAAGAGGGTATGTTCATGATGAAAACGAAAAATGGCAAGACAATTTTGAAGAAGCTCTTCAAACATTGGACATGTTAAAAAAGCAAGGGAAGATAAGAGCATGGGGATTATCCAATGAAGCACCATGGGGAGTGATGAGAACAAGAGAGGTTTCCATTAAAAACGATTACTCCATGCCAGTTTCAATCCAAAATGCCTATGGATTATTGAATAGATTATACGAAATAGGTTTAGCTGAGATAGGTATGCGAAGTAACATTGGTTTACTAGCCTATTCACCTTTGGGATTCGGAAGATTAACTGATAAATATCACAATGGCCTAGCTCAAGCATCGGACCGACTTGTGGAGTATAAAAACTATTTCACTCGATATGATAAAGATAATTCTGTAAAAGCAGCAAAGTTGTATTATGAACTTGCACAAAAGCACAACATGAGTTTAGCCCAAATGGCATTAGCTTTTGTAAATGACCGTCCTTTTGTTGCCAGTACGATTATCGGTGCTACTAAAATGCATCAGTTGAAAGAAAATATAGCAACTGGGAGTATGGCATTATCTGATGAAGTATTAAGAGAAATAGAAAAGATACATGAAAGCATTCCTAATCCCGCTCCTTAACTTATATTTGTCCCATTAATGGAGCAAGGAAAAATCATACTCGATAAAGGTAAATTCCAGTTAACCCTGGAAAGGCTATCTTATGAATTGATTGAAAATCATGGCGATTTTGATAATACTTGCCTTATTGGAATACAAGAAAAAGGTGTGTTACTAGCGGAGCGTTTAACGCAATTGATAAAAAAAAATAATCGCAAAGCAAAGTTTGACTATGGTAAACTCGACATTACCTTTTACAGGGATGATTTCAGAAGAAGAACTACCCCACTGAGTCCTAGTAATACAGAAATAGATTTTCTTATTGAAGGCAAGAATGTCATCATTTTTGATGATGTATTGTATACAGGGAGAACGATACAAGCAGCAATGAATGCTTTAGGAGATTTCGGAAGACCGAATCGAGTAGAGCTCGTCACACTAGTAAATAGAAGATTTAATCGACATTTTCCTATTAAAGCTGATTACGAAGGGATTAACGTAGATGCCTTGGATGAAGCTTACGTAAAAGTTGAATGGAAAGAAGATGATAAAGAAGATCGTATCCTTTTATTCGCTGGAAAAGATAAAAAGAATTAACGATGAATGGACAGTTAAGTACGAAACATTTATTGGGTATCAAACATATAACAAAGGAAGATATTCAATTAATCTTTCATACAGCTGAAAACTTTAAAGAAGTTATCAATCGACCGATAAAAAAAGTCCCTTCATTAAGAGATGTGACGATTGCAAACTTATTCTTTGAAAATTCTACTAGAACGCGAATCTCTTTTGAATTAGCTGAAAAAAGATTAAGTGCTGATACGATAAACTTTTCTGCAGCAGCTTCATCGGTAAAAAAAGGAGAAACACTACTAGACACGGTAAACAATATATTGTCTATGAAAGTAGACATGGTCGTAATGCGTCATCCTGCCCCCGGAGCTCCACAGTTTTTAGCTGATCGAATAGATGCCAATATTATAAATGCTGGTGATGGCACTCATGAACATCCCACCCAAGCTCTTCTTGACGCTTTTTCTATGCGTGAAAAAGTAGGTGAATTAAAAGGCAAAAAAATTGCTATTATAGGAGACATAAAACACAGTAGAGTTGCTTTGAGTAATATTTATTGTTTAAAGAAACTAGGAGCTGAAGTTGTCGTATGTGGTCCTCCTACTCTTTTGCCAAAACATATCGAATCTCTTGGTGTGAACAAAAGCTACAACTTAAAAGAGACTTTAGAATGGTGCGACATCGCCAATGTACTCAGAATTCAACTTGAAAGACAAGATATTCAATACATTCCTAGTAAAAGAGAATACAATCAATATTTCGGATTGAATCTTTCACTTCTCAATTCTTTAAAAAGTGTTCCTGTAATCATGCACCCAGGACCTATTAATAGAGGAATCGAACTTGACAGTGATGTGGCTGACTCTGAATATTCAATTATCTTACAACAAGTAGAAAATGGTGTGGCAACTAGAATGGCCATTCTTTATTTATTAGCTAGTAGAGAAAAAATTGAGTATTAATCAGAGCGTCCAAGCGCTCATTTCATGGTTAGTATGCTGAAGACCATATAAAGATTAGTTTGATTTTCCATCCATATAGACTAATTGTTACTATTGAAGGTTTCTATTTATTTGCCTGTTGTTTACAGTAGTACTTATTAATTAAATTTTTTGGGCTTTAAGCCCAAAAAAAAAGTCTTGCAGGGATTAAGTGCAAGACATTTTTCTTTTATGTTCACGGATAACAAATTAAATGCCAATCCATGTTTCATACTCTTCCTCTATCGCGAGGTAACTGTTCGTTACTTCTACTTTGCTAGTAGCAGAAGTGAAGAAACGATTAAAAAAATTTTTAATCATAACTTTTAATTATAAGGGTTAATAATTTGCTTGTAAAGTTGTATAACCAACTTTGTACTATATATACGCTTTAAAGACCCAAATAGTTGCTTGAAGTCACACAAAAAATGTGTTAAATTTTTCTTATAGTGGAACTTATTTTAAATAATTGAAAAGTTTGGTCATATATCTTACATTTATAATACAAGCATAACTCATTTTTATCTTTAATAACAATATGTTTTACTTATGTAGCGCAAACATTTAGAATATTAATTCTCTTACGCTTGAGTTAAAAAAGCCTGATCAGTATTTTTTTATTCACTAAAAAAATAATTCTTGAAGCTTCATTGAGTTAATAATAGAATGTAACACCATTTAAATAGTAGGAGCAAGATTCAATTACAAATAGATGAGATCGATTTTAATTATACAATCTATTAAGGGTATAAATTACGTCAAAACAAAGCTTCGCTGACGTTTTCAGATTAAATATAACGATGCTATGACACGTTTTCCAAAATTTCCTAATTTTATAGCATTTTCAGCCATCATAAAAGAGCTTTAATGCATATTTCGGGTTAAAAAAAGGCATAAAAAAAGTGGAGACACCAGCTATACTGATGCCCCCACATTCAATCTAATATATACTTCTTTAGTACTTATACGAAACGCTGAAATTAAAAGTTCTACCTCTTAAATAATCCGACGTTACATATTCTATTCCTTGATAGTTAAGACTTTCAGTCACTCTATTATTTATTAAATTAAGTGCTGCAAATTTTAAGTGAATTTTATTAATTCTATATCCTAGGGTTACATTTAATGTATTGAAAGGTTGTGCGTACGTATCGGGTGCTTGATCTCCAAGATTTGCTAATCTTCTTCCTAAGTAATTATAAGAAATAGATCCTTCGAAAGGTTTATCTGGATTAGAATACATAAGATTTGCATTAGCAAGAATAGGAGACTGACCTGTGAAAGTTCTTGATTCCGGAATATACCTTGCGTCTGAAGGAATATCCATGCTAGATCTTATAAACGAAATATTTCCACCAAATTTAAAATCACGTAAAGATTCATTTACAACAGATAAGCTTTTTCTGAATTCAATTTCAAATCCTGAAACAAAACCATTTGCTACATTAACATATTGAAATTCAGTTGCAGAAGCTGGTTTAACAGACAAACTTATTGGGTTATTAAAATCTTTATAAAATACAGATAATGCAACAAGCTCACCTGGATTCATAAACCATTCCCATCTTGCATCATAATTAAAGATGTCTGTTGTTGTAAGGTTTGGATTACCCAAATAGAAAATCTGGATAATAGGATCCCAAGATGCAAAAGGAGCAATCTCTCTCAAACTTGGTCTAGCAATAGTTTTAGAATAACCAAGTCTAAAATTACTGTCTTCTCCGGTATTAAAAATTAAGGATACTGCAGGAAGAAAATCAGTTGATTGAATAGAACCCGTATTGGTAGAATCAGCCTCAGCAATATTATTTGGAACCACCTTACTTTGAGCAAAAATATCAGTATTCTCAACTCTTAATCCACCTACAAACCTGAAATAATCAGTTGGTTTACCAGTAGCCATTAAATACCCTGCTAAGATATTATTATTACCATAGTAACTATTTTGTCTATTGGAGTCATCGAACACATAGTTCCCTATTTGATAATCAACTTCGGCATCCCCTCCTATTATTCCTGCATGCTCAGCACTAAAAAAACCATCAATATCATTACCATCAAATTGTGTTGCAGTAGGTGCTGTAGCTATTTTTAATTGATACTCATCACTACTTCTATTCATACGACTTACAAATGCTCCACCTTTCAAATCAACATTCCAAGCAGCCCATACTGGATAAGTAACATCAATTTTCCCAGTAAATGATCGATCTTGAATGTCTCTCCAAAATAAAATAGGAGGAGCTACATTGGCATCAGGAATTCCTTCTAATCCTGTATCAGCATTAAATTGTGTAGATAAGTAAGCTAATTCAGGTTCATTTCTGAAAGAACTGATATAAGAAGTTGTCCATTCAACTTTCATTTTATTTAATGCTGGGAAAATATGTTTACCAGACAAACTCGTCATATTTAAACCGAGTTCTAAGAATGTGTTGTCACGTCCTACTTTAAAAGAAGGTGCTTCTATGTTCTGTCCGTCCTCACCTATTATGTATCTAGAAGAAAGTGTGGATTGATGAGCATATATGTTTTTTAATACAATTTCATTATTTGAATTAAATCGGTAAGTTAAACCTGCAAAACCATTTATTGAAGGAGTTTCAATAGATTGATCTACTTGATAATTTCCAAAGTTTCTCAACTCTCCATTAATGGTATAATTCGCTGCAGTCATATTTTCACGATGTGTGAAATTTCTAGAATACTTACCTGCCAATATCAAACCTACTTGGTGTCCATTTTTAAGACCATAAGTATTTCCGTAACTGAAATTCAATCCATGATTCAAAGGTGCAGATGTCCTTCTTGCATCAAAACCAAAATCTAATGATTTCGAGATAGCACTGTTTACCTCAACGATAGAATCACGTCCTATTTTTGCTTGAGTAGGTATAGAACTAACCAATGCTGCTCTATTTTCTTCATCAAATATTCCTGTATCGATAGATCTACTTCCATTATCAAAACCCAACCAATCTAAAGATTGTCTTTCGTTTCTTAGAAAAGCGCCATTCAATGTCGATTCTGTATTATAACCTATGGAAAAACCGGCAGAAAAAGTTTCTTGCTCTGGAAGTGACTTTGTTTTAATCGTTACATTTCCTCCCGTAAATGTTCCAGGCTGATCAGGAGTAAATGATTTCGACGCAATAATATTATCGATAATATTCGTCGGTATAAAATCCAGTTGTGCACTATTCTTATAAGGATCAACAGATGGCAAAATAGTTCCATCCATTTGTGCTAATGAATAGCGATCACCTAAGCCTCTAACATTTAGATATTTTCCATCTTGTACAGTAGCTCCAGTAATTTTCTTCATTGCAGAAGCAACAGAACCCACTGATAATTTTGACATTTCTTGAGCGGAAATACCATCTTGAATTTTGAAAGACTTTTTCTGCAATAACATGACTGCATTTTCAGATCTTTCTATAACTTTTGCCGTGACCACAACTTCTTCCATCTGTTTGGTGTCAGAAGACATCGTGATATCTAGGTAAGTAGTTTCATTCTCTTTAACGACCACATCTTTTATTACTTTATCAGCATAGCCAACATAAGTAATTTTAATCGTGTATGTTCCTGGTTCTCCAACTTTGATTGTATATTTTCCATCAAAATCTGTTACAGTTGCAATATCTGTCCCATCAACAAATACATAAGCTGAAATAAGCCCTTCTCCCAAAGACTCATCGATAACAGTTCCAGAAATAGCGTTTTGGGCGAAAGCCCCAAAAGAAATAAAAAGTAAAATGGGGATAAGATAAAATTGAAGTAATCTCATCATAATTGTTGTATATATTTAGATTAAAATAAAGCCAAGGCACTTAGCCCTGGCTTCGAAAAGTGATTTATTTTTTAATTATTTTTCTTGTACTCGTTTCTCCATTCGAAAGGGATAATGTAATGATATATGTTCCATTTCTTAGAGAAGAAAGATTCAATGAAATTGTATTATTACCAGAAACTACAGAATCTTTAGTATTGGCTACAACTTGTCCCAATACATTTCGCACTTCTACAGTTAAATCAAGATTTTCTACACTTTCAAGTTCAATAGAAGCAAATCCAGAAGTAGGATTAGGATAGATGGATAAACCCTTAATTTCTGTTTCTTTGTTACTAGTAAGCACTAAGTCACCGAAATATCCATACTCGTCCAGTGCGGTCCATCCTAATGCCCAGTTATTTGTATTTGAAAACGCACCTATATAAGAAACTGCATCAAAATATGAATCTTCTAAAGTCACCGCTGCATCAAAATTCGTCAAGGTAGAAGATGTTCTAGGATCAAGACCACCATCTGCCTCTCTAGATATTCCACCTATTATGGGATCAGCGACAACACAATCGTTATTGTTTAAAATATCAAGTAATACAGACGCATCGGCACCATCAGTATCCATTATCGTCTCAAAAGAATCACCATCTCCAAAGCTGAAAAATACATTATTTGAAAAATCCATATCACCTGCTACCAAACGATCATATGTATCTCCATCGAAATCATCGTCAAGAACTATAGCACTATTCGCAAAATCAATCACAACTGAATTGTATACCGAAGCAGCTGCAGCATCTCTAATTCTCATTGCATCATTACCGTCTTCATTTTCAGAAACTGACCCGCCACCAATAAATGTAGCATTGCTAATTGTAACGGACGTTACAGGCAACAAATTAGATTCTTCACTTCCATCCCATTCTCCTGCTCTATTGGATACTTCGTCTTGCAAAGAAAACCAAAATTGACCTTTACCATCCCAAGCTTGATCAAAATCAAATGAATCATCTCCACAAAATGATACAACGGCATGTTTTACAGCAACAGCACCACCGAACCACTCGATCCCATCATCTTTATTGGCGTATACTTCTATATAATCAATTTCTGTTCCACTCCCTACACCACCAAGTGTAAGTCCGTTAATTTCGTTATTCGCATCTAAGGCTGTACCTGCATGTCGTATAGAAACATATTTTATAACTCCGCTATTATCGGCGTTATCACTTCCTCCATATTCAGCTCTTCCTTCTGTAGAAGGAATCCCTTCGATGTTTTCAGTTCCACCATCAACACCAACCTCGCCATTTCCTAAAATAATGATTCCTCCCCATAATCCTTTATCAGAATTATCTAGTTCAGAAGGATCATTCACGTCATCAAATTCCGACGTAAAAATTATCGGTTCATTAGCATTACCTTCTGCGAAAATTTGAGCTCCTCTTGTAATGATTAATGCTGATGCATTATCACCCGTAGTAGGAACAGAAGCTCCTTTAATTACTGTACCTGGTTCAATTGTTAATTTCCCTCCTGCTTCCAAAAACACATAACCGTCTAAAATGTATTCTTGCGAATTAGTCCACGTAACATCTGAATCCGAAGTTAAATCAGCATCTGTTACTACAATTTGTGCTTGTATAGCACATGTTAAGATAATAAATAGTAAAGTGTAAATTTTTGTCATTATAGATTTATTGATTTTGCACAAATCTACGAGACAACTGTGGTTTACATTTTAATTCAAAATTAAGCTTATATCAATATTATATTAATGCAATGTAAAATATATGTTAACCCTTTTTCTGTCGAAAAAAAGCAAAAATTGTCTGACCATAATTTCTTTCTTTAACATAACATTCATGATCACTAAAGTCATGATTTGGATTATGTTCTAGGACGAATAATCCATCCTCAGCTAAAAGATTGTTTTGAAAAAGAATATCAGGGATTTTATCTAAAGTGGGTAAAGGATAAGGTGGACCAGCAAAAATATAATTATATGTCCTTTCTGCACTTTTCATAAATTTAAATACATCTGATTTTATAATCGTCAATTCATTTTCCACCTGTAATTCCTTTGCCATCTTCTTTACAAAATGTACTGCCGGTCCATGCTTGTCAACATAAGTTGCATCTTGACAACCTCTAGATATAAATTCGTAACAATGATTTCCAGTACCGCCAAAAAGATCCAGCATGATTGTTTTTTCAAAGTCTAAAGTGTTTTGCAACATATTAAACAAGCCTTCTTTAGAAATATCAGTGGTCGGTCTAGTAGGCCAATTTTTAGCTGGAGGAGTAAACCGTCGTCCGCCGAATCTACCTGAAATAATTCTCATACACTAAAATTTCAAAAAATGAGAGAAAAGACTATTTGCATTCGCATCAAGTTGAACATTCGATATGTGATCTTTTATGAATGGAAATTCCGCAAGATCACCATAAACATATACAAGGTTATCCTCAGTATTTAAAGTATCGACTCCATTTTTTAATACTGTATATGAAGTATCAACTGTAGAATGTTTCAATGTAACAGATTGAAGTTTTTGATCCTCTCTCTTAATAAAAATCAGAAGACCCTTGAACAAGTATAAGACCATTTGTTGCGCATTGGAGATATCTGCTTTACAAATAGAAGTGGCGATATGGTAGGTATGTAATCCTCTAAAAATCTCCCTGTACTTGATATCCTTTTCAGCTGAAACTGAGTATATGATTACAAGTTGTTCTTCTGTACATTGATCAACAAAAAATATGTTCTTCTTACTTTGAATAGAAATATGTTGTAGATAGGTAGACTCTTCTCCATATAAAAACAACTTCCTAGGGATAATTTCAAAGTCAAGATCAGTATAATATAACGTATACTCTATTTCTCCATATTCCGCATAAATTGCTTTCAAAATCTGAGACAAGTCTCTTTTAAGAGGAATTCTATTGACTTCTAAAATTTCTTTTTGACCAGTGTAACAAAAGAAATAAAGGCTATCAATTGAATCAACAATAGATAGCCTCTTTATATCCTTTATAGAATAAACTTCAGACGTTTTATATACGTTTATTTTTTCCAATTACCTGCTGTATTCGGAGAGTATAAATCACCGAATTTCAATACATTCGAAGGGTTATAAAATTGATCATATTTTCTATATCGATCATTGGCATATTTGCCCATAAATTTATCGTATGGAATTCCTACCTCAACAACATTTACAAGTGTATTTTGATACGTCAGTGTATCAGCTGCAATCGAATACTTTGCTCCTTCATCTCCGAAAGGAACATAATCTAAGCTATCAATACTGATATTCAAAGATCGCATAGAATCTGAAGCTGCAGTATATAACGTTTCTATTTCTGTTTTTGCATTTTCATCATCTAGGTTTCCTATAATCTTGTAGAGTTCGATTTGTTCGCTTTGCAAAACTTGCTTTAATGTGTCAAAATTTGAAGCATACTCTCCAGTTATTTTTTTATAAATATCTTGAGCTGTTCTTATTTTCACTAATTGTTTTACAACCGCACCTTCCCTTTTTTCAAGAGCTTTACTGAAAGAAATCGGTTCTTTGATATTCAAAGCAATTAAATAAGCTAAAGCAGCTGAAATCAGAATTAATAAAATGTTGATTACTATTTTCATTTTGTAATTTTTATTTAATCAATACTAAAGAACTCGAAAGTGAACGTATGAAGTCCTTTATCTATAGACTTTACAAATAATACAGACGTAATAATACGCTTTTTTTATAAATTAAAGCCTTGTATAAACACTATATTTGCGCAAATTTTTTTTGAATGTCAATCAGAATACTTGCTATTGAATCATCTTGTGACGACACATCAGCTGCTATAATGGTAGATGGTCAATTAATCAGTCTTGGCGTGTCGAATCAAGAAGTTCATGCAAAATATGGTGGTGTTGTGCCTGAATTAGCAAGTAGAGCACATCTTCAAAACATTGTACCAGTGATTGTAGATGTTATAAATCAGGCTGGGCTGGAGCCCAAAGATCTTTCTGCAATAGCCTTTACTCAAGGGCCAGGTCTATTGGGATCACTTCTTGTGGGAACAAATTTTGCTAAATCTTTTGCTCTTGCGAGTAACATACCATTGATATCAGTTAACCATATGGAAGCTCATATTATGGCACATATGATTGATGACCCAAAACCTACTTTCCCATTTTTATGTTTAACCGTCTCAGGCGGTCATACTCAAATAGTTTTAGTAAAATCTCCTTTGCAATTTCAAATCTTAGGCGAAACCATTGATGATGCAGCTGGAGAAGCTTTTGATAAAACAGGAAAAATGTTGGGTCTTCCCTACCCTGCCGGACCTGAAATTGATAAACTTGCAAGGAAAGGGATGCCTTTATATTCTTTTACACATCCTAAAGTAAAAGGATATAATTATAGTTTCAGTGGATTAAAAACTTCGATCAGAAATTTTATAATTAAGGAAAAAAATAAAGACATTGACTTTATTGGATCTCATCTTAATGATATATGTTCAAGTGTTCAAAAAACGATTGTAGATATCCTACTCCATAATCTTGAAAAAGCAGCACTTGATCATGACATTTCCGAAATTGCAATTGCAGGGGGCGTAAGTGCAAATTCAGGTCTTCGAATAGGATTAACAGATTTATGTTCTTCACATAATTGGACAGCATATATCCCAAAATTTGAATACTGTACTGATAATGCAGCAATGATTGCTATGAGTGCACATTTCAAGTATCTTAAGGGTGATTTTGAACAGCAAACAATTGCACCTGAACCAAGACTAAAAATGCTGCATTAACGAACAAGAGTAATTGTACCTTTTTCAGTCACTTTATTATCATTTGGATCGACAAAGGAAAGCTGAAAAATATAAACTCCTAAGGGTAGTGAATTACCAGTGTTATTAATTCTTCCATTCCAAGAAAAATCTGATTGATCAGCAGAATATATAAGCTGGCCATTCCGCGTAAATATTTCAATTTGGAAATCCTCTAGAACATCAAGAGTGCCTTTAGCCTTAAAAGAATCATTTTTCCCATCTCCATTAGGAGAAAATGCATTAGGTAAGAAAAAGGAAGAAGTAGGATCAATTGTCAAATATTTTGTTATCGTATCAGGACAACCACTAGGATGTATTGCAATTAATTGAACTTTATGTTCTCCTAGGGTATCAAATACAAAAGTGGTATTCGGTTGATAAATCGTAGTTTCATCATCAAAAATATATTGCCAACTTATAGCATCTTCACTTTCATCAAAAAATTCAATAACTTGATCAATTCCTTGGGGTTGTTCAGGCGTAAAACTAAAATCAGCATTTGCTTTAGGAAGCACCTCAATTAAAAATGGATAATCTCTATTAACGTTACATCCCAAGGGAGATGTAATATCAACGAATAACGAATAGACTCCGACTTCTTCGTACGTATTTACCTCACTAATATTCGTACCAAAAGTCCCATCCCCAAAATCCCAAAAAACTTCATATGTTGAATCAATTGGAGCACTCAAATTATTGAAAAAGATATCTGCTGGGGCACATCCTGAAAAAACGGATGGTTCAATAATTACTGCTGCTGGCACAGGAAAATAACTTACCGTTTTCGAAATTGTATCGACACATCCATTTAAATCTGTAGCTTTAAGAAATATCCTTTTCAAACCTGGAGTTTCAAAAAGGTAACTTGGATCTCTAAAAATAGATTGACTCTCTGAATCTAAATCCCATTCCCACTCTGTAATTACTCCGGTTTCACTAAATGAAGCATCTTCAAAATCAATAGCTTCTGCTATACATGTGTCGTATTCAAATTCGAAATCTGCTTCCATTTCAGGAAATATATCTATATCAAATAAAAGAGTATCTGAGCATCCCGCAATATCTGGATTAATTATCATCAATCCTGTATGAAATCCTAAAGTAGGGAATTCAACTTGTACATCTCTAGTATTAAAACTAACTGAACTGTTATCGTTAAAGTAAAACTCCCACAAATAAGCTTCAATATTATTTTCATCTTGAGAGGTATTTTCGATAAACATAGTTTCTAGCCCACACTGAGTCAATTGAACGCGCTCTTCATCAATTTGAACTCCGTCAGCCACTCCTGCGAATGTATTGATGTTGCAAACAGTGACATTAAACTGAAAATCTCGTTGTACTATTGATAGAAGTTCTCCATTTAGATATTCTTCAATGCAAATCCCTACGACATACTGCCCATTTTCTGTGGGGACTCCAGTCAAAAATCCTGTTGATGAATTTATAGAAAGATCTGCATCAAGACCTAGGGGTGCATTTGCAGTGAAATCTGGCAATTTGAAAACTACATTTTCGAATGGTGGCGGACAATTGGCAACATCAGGGGTAATTCCGTCGCAATCTGTAGCAAGACCACCATTTATTCCTGCTAGTCCTCCTCCGGCCAAAGGAGCACAAAATTTATAAACGATTGTATGACCTTCATCATCTGTAGCTCCATGATCAAATGCAAGGGGAAGACCATTACATATTACTGCGGGCGGAAAATTATTAAAGGTTGGAGAATTATTACAAATTTCTTGCGATTTAGGTGAAATAGTCACAGAAAACGTGACTCCTGTTTCTTCTGGCCCTATAATATTAGTAATCGTATTATTTCTGCAGCATCTTTGATAAGCAATGATATAAGATTGATCTGATACTGGTAAAAGAAAATCAAATTCATAGGTCCCTACATCCAAACATACTGAAGGCGGAACGTCTATGCACGGATCATCCGTTACATCTACATTATTTTCTAAGGAAAGTGATGAATTCGTCTGGTCTACGTATGTCCAATCGTTATCTTCACCTTCAAAAACATAAAAAGTGGGGAATGCATCAAGACTTGCTCCTGACCCAGCACAATCTCTATACATTTTTGCTGTAAAAGAAATATCAACAAAGTCTACTCCATTTATATTTTGGATACCATTACACACATATGTAATATCTCCCCCTATTAAATGGGCTCCTTTTAAATTATATGAAAATAGCGTTAGTAGTAATATAGTTGAAATGCAACACTTCATATTCATATAGCATGGGTCTAAAAACTAAAACTACAAATTATTATGAATACGCAGATTAAATTCATTCAATTTAATACAATATTGTCTTTGAAAACAAATCACTATTTCTTTAATTCAGCGAAGATATCCTCCACTGACAACTTTTCGTATGCTTTTTGAACAAATACATCAAAATCGAAAATAGCTTGACCAATATATTCTTTACTATTCAACTGATCTACAATTGAAAAAAACACATATTTAGAAGCAAATTCTAATTCAATGGGTGTAAAATCAAAATGCTCTTTCAAATACGAATAAATTACATCTTTAGCCTGTGTAAGTTCAATCGTCCCTTTGTTATTTGTTAGCTTTTGAATTATATGATAACTTGTTGTACTGATATTTTCAGAAACAATATTCAATAGTTCCATCTGTGTTGGCGTCCAGTTCACAGTATAATCTGGATGAATGCCTCCATTAGAAGTTAGCGACCTTTCAAATTCTTTAGAATAAAAATTTTGAATGGTATCTTTATCAAATTGTTCATATGGTTTTTGAATGGAACGTCCACTTGGTGTATAATAACGCGCGGTTGTCAATCGAATTGCGCCCCCATTGGATAACGTAAATTGTTCCTGCACTAACCCTTTTCCGAAAGTACTTTCACCTATTATGATAGCCTTATCCCAATCCTGTAATGCACCAGCAATAACTTCACTTGCGCTTGCAGACCCCTCATTCACAAGAACTGCTAATTTATCAATTTGATAGAATGGCCTTCCAGTTGTATTATACTCAGAAGTCCTTTTTGTGCGATCTTCTGTATAAACCAACAATCTTTTGTCTTCTACAAAAAACTGATTTAAAATTTTGGTTGCTTCAGGTAAGTACCCTCCGGGGTTATCTCGTAAATCCAAAATGAGTTTAGAAATAACCTTATCTTTCTGCAAATGCTCTAATGCATCAATAAATCCTTCGTAAGTCTGATCACTAAATCGAAGTATATTAATATACCCTACACCTTCGTAATCAAAGTATGTAACATTAGGTGATTTAATTTGAGAAGGAATAATGGTAAGATTTTTAATGTCATCTGTTCCTCTCAAGATTTCTACCTCAAACTTTTCTTGATCTACAGTCTTTAAAAGCGCCCATTGTTCTTCTTTTGTTCTATTTTTCCCTACCAATATTGAATCATTAGCTTTTAAAAATTTATCGCCATATAACACTCCTCCTTTTTCAGCTGGACTTTCAGGAATAACTTTAATGACACGCAAGGTATCATTTAAATGAATCGTTTCTATGCCCATCCCTTTATAATATCCTGACATTCCTTGATTAATTCGATCCAATTCTTCTGGAGAAATGTAAACACTATGTGGATCTAGTCTTTCCAATACAGCAATAGTTGCAGCTTCACTTAGTTCTTTGGATTCAATAGAATCTACGTACCGGCTATCTATGTACTTAAATACTTCTTGTACAGAGAGAAAATTCGACTCTTTAGACGGAATCCCTTTTTCAATATCTGAAGGTGCTAAGTTTTCAGATGAAAAACGATGACCAATAATCATTCCCAATGCCATGAAACCAGCGAGTAGAAAAGGAAGCCAAGTCTTGTAGGATATGTCAGCTATTTTTTGTACCATATAACTACAAATTTATATTTTTTGGACACAGTTTTCACAATATTTATAGCTAATTAGCCACCAGTATTCAATTATACCTCTTATTACTTTTTACAATGGGCAACGAACTATCGCTTTAGAAGCAGAATTTAAAATAATTATTCACAAAATTTGATAATTCAAATAATTATTCATTTATTGCAACTTTCAAAGCTAAATTGGCTTTAAACGTACATAAAATAATACATTCTACATGAGTAGGGAAAAATTTGAAATGGAGTTTATTTTTCGTGCCTCTCCAGCTATTATATACAGGTTTATTACTTCTCCAGCTTGTTTAGTAAGATGGTTTTGTGATTCAGCTGATATTACAGGTGATGTATACACATTCACTTGGGACGGTTATGATGAGGTTGCAGAATTGATTGACGACATTGAAGAAGAAAGATTGCGCTTTCATTGGGAAGATGGAGAAGATGGAGAATATCTTGAATTCCGTATGTACAAGAGTGATGTCACAAATGAAACGATTCTAGAAATCACTGATTTTGCTGATGATGATGAAGTAGAAGATCAAAAGCGTCTATGGAGCTCACAGCTAGATATCATGAGAAAAGAAATGGGTGGTTGATTAAAAAAAATGACCAATCCCTATCAATAATTGCCCACTTTTTTGGATGTATTCATATCCGTAATCAATCCTGAAAATTGCATTGTATATTTTTGTGTAGTGTAATCTGGTACCTAAACCAACAGAATTAAAAAAAGGCATATATTGGGAATTAAATGTCCATTCATTACCTGGTAATCTCAAGGTTGCAAAATCTGAGAATACCACTCCTTGTAGAATAATTTTTTTATACGTCACTACTTCTTTTCTCCATTCAATCGACCCACAGAGAATACCTGTACCTCTTAATACTCGATCGCCTACTCCTCTTACATTTTGATAAGAATCAATTACAAACGGGGCAAAAGGCGAGTCAAAATTTGAAGAAATACCACCTGAAAATTTTAGGGCTACCTCTGCATCAGTTTGAATTTTTTTGAAATACCTATAGTCAAGCCTTAAAAAATTAAAATTCTGATTTTCTTCAATTGTATAAACGTGCTGATAATCAACATGTATCTCATAATTATTGCGATAGATACTTTCATATTCAAGAGTAGAGTACCCTATTCTTACATTCGAGAATATTTTATTGAGTTGGAGTAAAGCTGGACCAGGAGAAGTTAAACTTACACTTTTATATTGTTCATTCAAGTAAGATAATCCTCCTGTAATACTTGCTCTATTCTTATAAATATATGTCCATTCATTACCTAGTTGCGTCAAAGTAAAATAATAATCAAATGGCGTAGAATTATCAAAACGAACAGGTTCAATTGAATTCCATGAAAGTGCGTTAACGCCCATATTTATAGGCTTCCCTTTTATTCTATTCCATTTGAAAAACGCATTTCCACCATGTCGACCTTGGTTGTTTATGTAATAAAATAACAATTCATTTCCAGTTCCTAAAACATTGAGATCTACGAAACCTAGTTGAAGCCATTTATTAGTTTGTTGAAGGCCAAATGAAACAATAGGTAATGTAGTGATCTGCTCTTCAACATGAACCGATAGTAAGAATGAGCCATCATCAAGTTTTGTTAAGGTATGACTTACAGAAAAAATCCCGTTTAGCGCATATAGAAAATGAACTTTTTCTTGTATGAAATCAGCTGAATAAAGTTTTTTGGGCTTTAAGCCCAAAAAATTATAAAGTACTTTAGCCTTTGTTTTTTTATTCCCTGTAAATTCAATTCGCGATAGTTCTATGGAAACTTCTGTAGCATTTATTTCATTATTCAATTGGACAAAAGGAACTTGTTCATTACCCATCAAGCCAATCCAAAGAAAAACAAAATAAACAACAGTAAAAGGCATCTATAAATTAAATCTTATGCCAATATTAAACGTATCAGCTCGGCCATTATTCTCTAAAATGAACGCATCTCTAAACGATGTATAAAGCAATTCAATTTCAAAATCTTTCGTTATTTGATATTTAGCACCAGAACCTACTTGATAAAAGTAATCAAATGGTGCTTGATAAAAAGGACTAAATCCTGAAATGATATATAAAGTAGTTTTGGGATTAGGAAAATAACTACCTATAACTGTCACAGGAGTGGAAACTCTAAAAAAGCCTTCTTCTATATCCAATGCAATATCTTCAATCAACAGATCTATTTCAGTAAATAAAGAAAATTTATTATTGATCGTAAAGTCATTAAAAAATTGTGTTTGCCAAAATGCACCTTCCCAATCAATAAACGTATTGTCTTCTAAGTTACGACCGATAGGAAAAGTTAAAGTAGATTGAATTGAAAAATTTTTCCATTTAGGAACTGGAGCATAACGAACAATTGGTCCCAAAGCTGTCAAACCAATCCGATGATTATCTGTATTACGAAATCCAATTACATCAAATGGTGTAGACGCTCCCGTGTGATTACTTACTGCTCTGAATCTACCAGCTAACCCAACATTGAGCCTATTGTTCAGACCATAGAGGCCACTAAATGCTGTAGTAAAAAAAGTAGCTCTGTTATCATCTATTTTACGAGACCAAAGGTTATTAAAAAACTTAAATTCAAATGAACCTTGAGGAATTGTTGAAGAGACTACATATCGAAAAGCGGCATTTGATGATTCTGTTACAATTGGCTTGGCATCATTTATTGCCCAGTTATATTCATAGAATGAAGAATTAGCATTGTTTTCAAGGGGAACAGTTTTATATTGATTGATAAAAGCATGCACAGTCCTTAACGTTCCTCCAAAGTCGTTGATATACCAATTGAATATTTGAGAAAGTTCAATTCCCTTATCGGTAACTCGTAAAAAGTCAGGATTATCTAAAGCCAATTGAGTTTGTTTAGACAAAACGTTATCTAGCTCCTCTGCATTATATGCTGAAGATAATAAAGGAGGGCAATCTAATGCACCGCAATTAAGAACAAAGTGTAATCTTGGATCATTAAAAACCTTTAATATGAAGTTTTTCTCATACCGATTCAAGGTTTGTTCCTTTCCTTCAAAAACATGCTTTACTTGGTCAAAAAATCCAGCAATTTCTTGAACAGAAGAAATAGGATAGTTTTTTACAACTTCATGAACTACAGTGAAGTTGTATGCATTAATACGAAAAGCCAAAAGTTCCTCTGAACTTAATTCCTTTGTATTCGCTTCTTCTATAAATTTCCTTAAAGCAGGTAAAATAGGATGATTTTTCAACAGTTCATATTGAACTAATCCTTGCGAAACATTTTTTTCAAGAATGTCATTAAAAGTTGAATTGAATTCATCAAATGAATCAATTTGAGCTTGGAGAGTAAAAGTAAAAAGTATAGTAATAGTAATGGTCAATAAATATTTCATAATTCTTTGTATTTATTAGACATTACATCTTAGTTATTGCCCATAATTAAGGCGAAAATATAGAGTAGTAACGTAATATTAGTAAGCTGGTTTAATACCTCCTTCAGAAAGTATATCATTATAATATTTTTTTAACCATTTGTTAGACCATCCTTTTAACATTGTAGTCGACATAATATCCTTAACATCGTCTCTTGACATCTTTACTTCAGACAATATTACTTCAATGTTATTTTGGCTTAAAGCCAGTGTTTTCACGGCAAAAAACAAAGGCCACATACAAGCAAGTCTTATTCTATGTTGGTGAGTAGGGAAAGCAGCAATGTATTCTAAGCCGTGTCTTAAATGTCTTTCAGCTTTTTGCGTTAACTTATTAATAACTTTTAATGCTTTGTGTTCATTCTCTTTTTCAAAGAGTTGGTCTCTGGATATTCCAGCCTCATCAAGAAATTCTTGAGGTGTAAAAACCCAACCTCTTTCATAATCGGATTTCATCCCTCTAAGAATATTTACAGTTTGAAGTGCTAAACCATATTCTCTAGATAATGGCATAAGTTCTTCCTTTTTTGCAGCTATTTTAGGTGAATGGTAAGCAAATACTTCAGTGATCAGATAACCAACTCTGCCTGCTACTTCATGCATATAGTCATCCATTTCTTCTTCAGTCTGAATGTAGGGACCTTTTTCTTGCCACCTCGCCATCCCCTCAGTAGTATTTGATACATGCTTTTTAATGGAATCACGAATTTCATCCGGGAAAGAATCTAAATGATCAACAAGCACACCTGCGTTTTTCGCTACACTAACTTCAGGATCATCTCCATCTAAATCATTTAACTGACTTGTTAATTCTTCAACTGAGGTCTTACCATCTAAAATCTCATTCCACAAGTTTAACAATTTAACCTTTCTCGCAGGATTCATAACTTCATTATCTTCTAGTATATCACTTACTCGAAGTAACAAATAAGCTAAGGTAATGGAATCGCGCACTATACCTGGTAATTGCTTTACTGATAAAGTGAAAGTCCTACTAACGGACTCTAGCATTTTAGCGTAATTGATCATAGATGAAACTTTTATAAAAAGCTTTGCAAATATAGATATAATATAGATACCTCCTCAACTTATAGCTCTATGATTTTAAATAACAACACGTCTTTTGTATGATAAAGACGAATTCTACATTAATAAATCCATTTACAAGTAATTGATTGCCAATATGGTAATTTTCTTGAGAATGAATGACAACAAAAAAATATCTTTTGATCTATTAGAATAAAGAATTAATATTATATTTGCACCCGCTTAAAAAATGATAAAAGCGAAAGTAGCTCAGCTGGTAGAGCACGACCTTGCCAAGGTCGGGGTCGCGGG
>JAHDGD010000272.1 GCA_020627825.1 Saprospiraceae bacterium | reverse complement strand
CCGTTACATGGAATTGAAAAAAATCCTATATAAAACTTGCAGAAGTTCAAAAGTTTAATTTAGATTTGCAGCGAAAATATTCCTCACTGTAAAGGAAATATTATGAATGCGCAGAATACACATATCATCACACATGACCTTTAGAGGGTAAGACTTCTTGTATTGTATTCTGCCTGGTCATTCGATCGGGCATTTTTTTTATACATATTGTTAGAATATTGGCTTACTAGACATCTCTAGTCTTAGCGTCATTCTCATAGAGGTCTCTTATTCAATTAATAATTAACTAATTGTTGCCGGCATTGCCAGCGACCTAATATTTCTATGCCCAATGGCTAACAAACTTAGAAGCAAGGACTTCAAATCATTAGGAATTTATTCAAACAAAACAATCTCTATTGCTATGTCAATATTGAGAAAAAAAAGATTCAAATCACTTACAATAAGAATGAAAGCAGATTTAGTAAAGACAATAATGGATACACCGCAAGACTATATAAACGATGAACTTTTAGGCCTGATTGCAGAACAATTTATTGAGCCTCAAGAACAAGAACAAGAGGTCGTACAATTGACAGAAAATGATGTAGAATTGAAAGTGTTCGGTAGACCTTTAATAAAGAGCAATGCATACCAACAGATGAAAACTGCAATGAAGTTACCTATAGTTCGTCGAGGAGCTTTGATGCCAGATAGTCATCTGGGATACGGCCTACCTATAGGTGCAGCACTTGCCACTGAAGAGACCATCATCCCTTTTGCTATAGGAATGGATATAGGTTGTCGTATGAGCTTGACCATTTATGAAGTCACTGAAAGGTATTTCAAAATGCATGAACATAAGTTCAAGCAATCAATCATAGATAACACGGCTTTCGGTTTAAGTAAAACAGTAGCAACAGAAAGACAGGAACATTCTTTCTTGGATAGAGATGTTTTTAATAGAACCTCACTATTGAAAAGGCTCAAATCAAAAGCAATCAAGCAACTTGGTTCTTCAGGATCAGGTAATCATTTCGTTGAATGGGGATTTGTAGAAATCACAGAAAATGGCGTGATCAATCTTCCTATTGGAAAGTACATCGGCTTACTGGCCCATTCAGGTTCAAGAGGCTTCGGTGCATCTATCGCGAAGTTTTACTCAGATCTGGCGAAAGAAAAATCTACCCTTCCTTTTAATATGAGACACCTAGGATGGCTGGATATGAATAACGAGGATGGCCAAGAGTATTGGATGTCAATGAATTTAGCAGGCGATTATGCCAAAGCTTGTCACGATCAGATCCACAAAAACGTTTCAAAACCTTTAGGACTAAAGCCAATCCTTAAAATAGAGAACCACCACAATTTTGCATGGAAGGAAATTGTAGATGGTCGAGAAATGATAGTTCACAGAAAAGGGTCAACACCAGCTGGAAGAGGAATACTAGGATTGATTCCAGGTTCTATGACAGATCCAGGATTTATAGTAAGAGGAAAAGGCAATGCAGACTCTATCTGCTCTTCCTCACATGGAGCCGGGAGAAAACACAGCAGAAAAGAGACCATTTCCAGAAATACTAAAAGTGAAATGAGAAAAGAATTATTCAATAAAAGAGTGACACTTATTGGTGGAGCCTTAGACGAATCGCCCTATGCCTATAAGAGTCTTGAGAAGGTGATGTCATATCAAAATGAATTGGTTGATGCAATAGGGAAGTTTTATCCAAGGATTGTAAGAATGGACAGAGACAAGTAATGAAAAAGAGCAAATACATATTATTTACAGCAGGAAGAGGACCTATAGAATGTGGACTTGCTGTCCAGGGCATACAGATGAGATTCAGGAAGTTTTTAGATTCTGAAAAGCTAAACTTTGAAATAGTGCGACGACAGTTAGGTCAGATCCATCAGTCTATAGATACCATTGTCTTTAGAATAGAGTTGGAAGAGATTTCGAGAGTGGATCATTGGTTTGGAACTATTCAGTGGATAAGTAAAAGCCCTGTTCGAAAGTATGCCAAGCGTAAAAACTGGTATATAAAATGTTGTGAAATTCATTTACCGGAAACCAAACAAATAAATCTAAATGATATAACTATCCAATCATTCAAAGCTTCTGGACCAGGAGGACAACATCGTAATAAGGTGGAAACTGCTGTTAGAATAATTCATAATCCAACTGGAACAATAGTTACTGCAAGTGACTCAAAATCCAAAGTCCAAAATAAAAAAAGCGCAATAGCTAAACTGACAAAAGCCTTGAGTAAACAATCTGATGCCTTACAAAAAGACTATAATCTTGAAGAGTGGTCAAGTAAAATCGAGATACAAAGAGGAAATCCATCTAAAGTATTCTATGGACCAAAATTCACAGAAGTATGAGTAGGACCACTAAGAGAGAAGTAATCGTCCAAAGGATAAAGACAGTAAATCTTCTAGAAAAAGAATTGCATAAAATCCATAAAGCACAAGCAGAACTTGGTTATCTGGAACTTGAAAAACCAGTCAGAGATGGATGGATCAAAACATTCAAATTGAGAGATGATATCCTGCGTTCTAAAAGATCAAAAGTCTTTCAGGAAGTTCTTGAGTCAGTAATACAAGAAATATGGGGAAGAGAAAAAAGATATGCAGATAAAAGATGGAAGGAATTTTTCAGCAAACACAATAGAAATTTCCAAAGACCTGGAATACGAAGACTTAATGAAAAACAATTTTGCAAACTATCAACCAAAGCACAAAAGTGTTTCATTAAACGAAAAAGAAAAACATACGGAGGCTATAAGAATATCTATTCCTGTATACTGCCTAGATATTACTTTATAATCTCCTATCGAAGAGCATACATTACAAAGAGAAGAATCATATCTCCTATCTTAGAAAGCAGGGAACAAGAAATCATGGAAATATTAGCCAATCCAAATTACCGTTCTTATTCAGTATATTACAATTATAATTACAGATTAAATTACAATCCAAACAAAAGTGATCGAAGAAAAATTAAAGTTCTGTTAGCAAAAATAAAGGAATGCAAAACCGAATGGAAATAAAAAACTCCAGGTAAGAATAGATGACCACAGCATATCTCTCCTATCGTCGAGAGACGACGGGTATCATCATCCGTTCACAAGCAAATAAAAATGAAAAAACTAAAGTCAGTTATAATAATACTATTCTTGGTTAAGATTACTTCTGCTCAAATTGACATGCTAAACGAAGGTTTACAAACCTGTCTTCTTGAAGAAGAATACAATTTTATCACCGAATTATTTAATGAATTAGAATCATACAGTTTCGAAACTTTAGATGTGTTTGGAAATGATTATAAAGAAAGCCTCTCAGGTCATCCTCCACAGGGCGATTACTGAGCATAGCGAATAAATAA
>JAHDGD010000063.1 GCA_020627825.1 Saprospiraceae bacterium | reverse complement strand
TCCAACATTCCTCCTATGAGATTTCGTACATTCCTGTACCCATTCTGCTCTAGAAATTGCTTTGCCATTCCTGATCTTCCACCACTTCTGCAGTACATGATGATTTCTGCATCTTTATCTTGTGGAATTTCATTCAACCTCATAGGCAGACTCCCTAGGGGAATCAGAGAGCCTCCTATATTATATTCTTCATGTTCATATGGTTCTCTCACATCTATTCGAGTTACATCTTCTCCTGCTTCAATGCGCTCTTGGAGTTCATCTACCATTATATCCATATCTTATTTTTATTTTATTTGGGGTTTTCTATTAATTACAGTCTTTAGGTTTTTCTTGGCTTATAACTACATTAATACTTTCTCCTATGAAAATTTTACCATCGGGAGAGTAGGGTGGAAACTGATCTATGATGTAGGCTGTTTCTCTATCTTTCACATTACCTTCTTCACTTATTGCACCTAGTTTTAATTTAGCTCCATCTTCTAGTAAAAATTCAGCAGCTGCTAAAGATTCGCAGCGTAAATCTGGAATTCCTATTTGTAACCCTTTTTGTTCACTTAACACAAAATCTAATGTCCCACCTTTTTCAATCTTTACATTTTCTTTTCGGCCGTCGATATCTGCTACCAATTGCCCTTTGTAATAGACTTCTAAAATATGATCTGGTTCTCCCTGATCATAGGCATATCCTTTTATTCGCGAATTGATTTTCATCAACATCAATTCTTTCCGTTTTTGCTCGTAATCACGTCCATATAATTCTGGTAATGATTTCAAGCGAATTTGATCACTTACATACTTCGTTACAGTAACATAAACTTTCCTATTTTCTTTTACCGTCGCGTTTGCTTTTGGATTTTGATTGATAATCATTCCACCTGGTTGTCCTACAATGTGGGTACTGTCATTCACTATGATTTGGAACGTTTTCTCATCAGCAAGTTCTTCGGCTTCTACCAGATGCATGTCTTTAAAATCTGGTAGGGTCAATTCTTGTCCGTGATTTGTATAGGCGCGTAAGAAAAAATGTAGGATGAGAAATAACACAAGTATAACCAGTGCCATTATCAGTAAGTTCTTGAAAAATACTTTAGTTGTCAAAGTCAATTTTTTTTAATGAAAAAAGTAAATTATACTTCTTTCGCCTGATTTTCATGAACGGAAAATTCCAGTATTTTATCAATGAATTCATACGGTTTATAACCATTGATAGCGCATTGATGAAAAATACACGTTGCTGGCGTCATGCCAGGTAAGGAATTTACCTCAATAATAATAGTTTCTGCTTTATTATTGTCGTAAATGCGAACAAATGCATCTATGCGTGCATAACCTTTTACTTTTAATATCCTCGCAGCCCGCTCCAAGTCTGCTTTTACTTGTTTGCTAATCTCTTCATAATCAAGTTGATTTTTAGCAAATCGAGCAGGGGTAATATTTTGCCCTTCACCTGCTAAAAACTTCTCTTCAAGTGAAAGTATTTCTCCGCTACTAAGCGCTTCACTCGGTTCAAACATCTCATATTGGATAGCTCCATCAGCATCAACATGAGTCAATAGCCCTCCAGTTATTTCTAGAAAATGCTGTGCTTTTTCAGAGGTAATGAGGCTTTCGCCCAAAATTTGTGTTTTGCGCGGAAATTCTTCATTATCTGCTAAATCCAACACGCCTCGAATAGTTTGATCTAAGACCTCTTCCTCTCTAAAAATTCCATCCAAATAAGCAGTGAGTTCTTCGTCCGTTTTAATCATTTTAACGGCACTCGAACATCCATCATCAACAGGTTTTAAAATAAATGGAAAATTGAAAGAGTCTTTGAATTTTTCTGCTATGTCCTGTGTGTTGCTTTTTTGAAGCAACAACTGATCTGCCGTAGTAAATCCATGTTCGTTAAGAATTCGAAGAGTCCTATATTTATCTATCGTTACATGGGCAGATTCATAATCAGATCCATTGTATGGAATTCCTACGGAACGCAACTTTTCCTGAATATTACCATCTTCGCCAGGGCGTCCATGTAAAGCAATAAAGGCTAAATCAACTTTTGTTGCCAAGTCTTCGAAACTCAATTCTTCAGGGCCTTTAACCGCAGAAGTATTGCTATATTTCGATGTTATATCGCTATTGTCTTTCCTTATGTTTTCTACCACAGGATGAACGTGATAGTCCAAGATCTTATCTCTTATATCATCTGCATTGTCCTTTAATAATAATGGAATAGGAATTTCATATAAGGTATAGCCATCTTCATTTCCCAAAAGAAAAACAGGAATAGGCTGATACTTCGATGAAGATGCTAATTTTTCATAAATATTCCGACCACTTTCTACACTGATATGACGTTCGAACGAATATCCTCCAAAGATCACTGCTACTTTCTTTTTCATCCCTTTATCTTGTTTCAAGGAAATCAATTGATTGTCAAGCTTTTTCAATAAGTTGGAACTCGTGTTTTTATGCGATGCACTCATCATACGTTCATTCAATGAGTTGCGAATGATAAACGTGAGAAATTGAGATGGATTAAGTCCTATTTCAGCTGCTTGATGAAAAAAGAAAGAAGAGGGCAACATACCTGATGTGGTGTTCGGGTCATTCAGATAAATTTTATCATCATCCCCATAAAAACCATCAATTCTTGCATAGACTTGAAAATTTAAGAATTGATACAACTTTTTGCATTCTTCTAATATGCGATGAAGCTTTGAATCTTCTAAGTCAATCGGTGTTATCTTTCTAGATAATCCTGGTAAATACTTCGATTTATAATCGTAAAGATCTGTTTTCTTTACAATTTCAGTAGGAGGTAAAGCAATTACTTCACCATTATCTTTTCTCATGACGATGCAAGAAAATTCCCGTCCTTTTATAAAGCTTTCGATCACTACTTTTGATTCAGAATGATGCCCTTCAATGAATGCGTCATATCCGTCTAGACAAGTCTTGTCGAGAGTTGAAAGTAGTTCATTTGGATGGAAAATGGTTGCACCATTTACCTCCAAAGGGAATCCTATTCCGCTCCGTATGTCTATAATTTCTTGTATTTCTTTTATTCTTTCTGGTCCCGATAACGCATTCCAATCTTTAGCTTGAATGTGTTGCTGAAAGAAAGCAGAACTAATTTTTTGGGCGAAAGCCCGTTCTCCCTTATCTTCCATCAAAATCGATACCCCTATAGATGATCCTTGGTTGGCGGGACGAATAACCAATGGAAACCCTATTTCTTTCTTTGCTTGTGCATAAAACTGCTGCATATGACCTGTAGCCCAATCCTTTTTTGCGATGGTCACCATAGTAGGTACATCGAATCCAGCTTGACTCATTAAGTGTTTTTGAATGGACTTATCCATGCCCATAGCACTGGCCATAATACCACTTCCAGTGTAAGGAATATCAGCATGTTCAAGTAAAGCTTGAATAACCCCATCTTCGCCAAACTGACCATGTAAGGCTAGAAATGCCACATCAAAATACTCCTTAAACTCAGTCATCTGCAATACTTTTCCTACTGCATTCGGTAAAGCTGACTCTGCATTGGGAAGCGAGTCTGCATATATTTGAAAGGGATGATCTGATGAAGGATGAAAAGAAACAGGAGGGTAAAAATCACGGATAGTACCTTTATATACATATTCCCAATCCAATAAAATAAAGTTCTTATAGCTGTCAACGAATATAGGAACAGCCTCAAATAAGGTTTTATTTAAGTTGTCATAAACCGTACGACCACCAGCAAAAGAAATCTCTCTTTCTCTAGAAGGACCACCAAAGAATATACCTACTCGAATCATTTTTATGTTTCTATTTCAATGTGAACACCAATTGTCTTCATAAAGTGCCTATTCGTTATACTAATAATCTTACAAGAAGCAAAATTATTACGTTAAGCAAAGATAAACTTTCATATTATAAAAATAAATAATTTGTAATAGATTCATTCTGAATTGAGCATGTCTTTCAGTTTTCTTCGTCTTTATTATGCACGTTATTTAATGTTTATTCAGCGGCATTTTTAACTTTCTAAAAGTCTACGTCCTTCCTTAATTCATGAAAAAGGAAAATGTAGAATTAAAATTAGCGCATAAAAACAAATGATTAGTTGGGTTTTAAGGTGATTGGCAGAATTATTAATGGAAGTAATTGGCTAATCCTCAGTAAAATTTTATAGGGTTAAAGTTTTGTCATTATGAAAATAGTTCTATATTAGCACTCTAGAACAGTACAGTATAGTACAGTTGAAATTAGCTAAAATTTTTGTTCTATTTATTGAATGGAAAAGTAAAAGCGAACATAACACATCACACGAATCATGAAAAATCATAACTAGAATTAAAAGCTTCAAGCCATATTTTTTGAAGGTTTTATAAATTGTTAATGTGTTCCATTTAAGGGTTCATATGACAGAGATACATTGATTTAATCTAAATATTATTTACGTATGAGAAAATTATTATGCTCTTTTAGGTTAGCTAGGCCTAATTGGCTGTACAAAACACTCACTCTAGCATTTCTTGTATTCGTTTCAATAGGAGTCCATGCTCAAGTTGTTTCGGGAACCATCGTAGATGAGGATGGTATACCTGTTATCGGTGCTAATGTTGCTGTCGCAGGTACTTCTATGGGGGTGGTTACGGATGTAGATGGTTCTTTTAGTGTAGATTTAAAAGGAAACAATCAGCTTGAGATTTCTTATTTGGGATATAAAACTCAAGTAATCGACGTGAATGATCAAACATCATTCAACATTGTTTTAGCACCGGACACGCAGCAGTTAGATGATATTGTGGTGGTAGGTTATGGTACACAAAAAAGGTCCAATATCACTGGTGCGATTGCATCCATAGATGGTCCTGAGATTACGAATATCGTAACGGGTAACCCGACAACTGCTTTACAAGGTAAGCTTGCGGGGATACAAGTCGAAAGTTTCGGGGGGCAACCTGGGTCGCCTGCCAATGTATTTGTAAGGGGTATAGGATCTTTAACAAATTCTTTTCCTTTATATGTTGTAGATGGAACTTTCGCTGAAAATATTAATTTTCTTAACCCAAATGATATTGAGTCGATCGAAGTTTTAAAAGATGCTTCTTCTGCTGCAATATATGGAGCACGTGCATCGAATGGTGTTGTGATTGTAACAACAAAATCGGGATCTGATAGTGGAAAGACGCAGGTTTCATTGAGTACTAAAATAGGATTTGAAACACCAAGTCGTAGACTCGACTTCTTAAATAGTGAACAATTTTTGGATTATAGAGATGATGTAGACAGTCAAGGTAGTGGGTTTATGATAGATCGCTCTAATTTTATAGAAAATGGTGAGTTGATTTACACAGACTGGCAAGAAGAAAGTTTTAAAACAGCTGGGATTTATGATGTAGGTATTGGAGTAAGTGGAGGATCAGAAAATTCAAAATATTATATTTCTACAAATTACTTTAATCAAGATGGAATCTTAATTGGATCTGGATTCGAACGATTTAATCTAAGAGGAAATAGTCAGTTTACACTTGGTAAATTTAAAATCTCTCAATCTCTAGGATTAACACAATCTGAAACTGAGGAGAATGAATATTTTGGATTTGAAGCTGCAACTGCTCCAATTCTTAGGTTAAGTAATCCAAATAATTTAGGTGGATTTGAAGCACCTGAGCGTGATATCTTCGGTTTTGGTGGTTTGAATAATTATGCTTTAGCTACATTGGAGGATAATGCTTTAACGCAGCGTAATTTATTAGGGAATATAAGTGCTTCCTACGAAATTATAAATGGCTTAACTGCAAAAGTTAGTGTTGGAGCAGAATATACGAACAGTTTTAGAAGTACATTCCGCCCCACTTATTTTATGAGTTCTACGGATGCCAGGTTCAATGATAATCCTCAGAATGATTTGTCTCATATTCGTTCGGAGTTTTTTAGAACTCAAATTGAGCCTACTTTAACATACGAAAATCAAGCAGGTAATCATGACTATAGTGTTGTGTTGGGTACAAGTAGAATTGTAACTCAATTTGACATATTGGGAACATATGTAGGGAATCTTCCTTCGAATCAGATTTCAACAGTAGGAGCTGCAGGTACAGAGAATATATTAGCAAGTGTAGGGGCAAGTGAGGTTGATGCATTATTATCAGCATTTGGTCGAATCAACTATAGCTACAACAACAAATATTTAGTTTCTGCAACTTTAAGAAGAGATGAATCTTCAAGATTTGCTGAAGGATTCAGAGCTGATGTATTCCCTTCATTTTCATTGGGTTGGAGAATTGATAGAGAAAGTTTCTTCCCAGCTAACAATGTGTTAACTTCATTGAAATTAAGATTTGGCTATGGTGAATTGGGAGCTCAAAACATAGGAAATTATCTATTCCAATCTACTTTTGGATCAACTTCTGCAGCTTCATTTGGCAATACGATCTTTCCTGGATTTGCTCAGACAAATTTTGCTAATGAAAGTTTACAATGGGAGACTTCGGCAACAACAAATGCTGGTGTGGATTTCGAATTATGGGATGGTCAATTTACGGGTTCATTAGAATATTACATCAAGAATATTGATAATTTATTAGTTCCAGTTCCCATACCTGCATCGAATGGTACGAGTTTACCAGTTATTCAAAACGCAGGGGGATTGAGAAATAGTGGATTGGAGTTTGAAATGAATTACAGAAAGAGAACAGGTGAATTTACTTATGATGTAGGGTTTAATCTAGGGACTCAAAGAAGTATTTTAGATGAATTGCCAACAGAATTTTTTGGACCTTCAGTAAGTGAAGATATACAGGTAGTTAATTTATTCAGAGAGGGAGAAGCGCCAGGATCTTTTTATGGGTTTGTTGTTGAAGGAATAGACCCAGAAACAGGAGATTTTATATTTAAGGATGAAGATGGTGTTGATGGACCAGACTTTGAAATACTTGGTAGTCCAGTGCCTGATTTTACATATGGTTTAAACTTCAATGCTAATTACAAAAACTTTGATTTAGGCCTGTTTTTTAATGGTGTTCATGGAAATGAAATTTACAATCAAGCAAGAGCATATAACACCTTGTTCGCTGATGGAAATAAGTTAACGGAGGTTGTTGATAGATGGACTCCTGATAATACAGATGCTGCATTTCCTAGAGCAGGAACACCTTACAACCCTAGTTCATTCTTTGTAGAAGATGGATCTTATTTTAGATTGAAGAATTTGGCACTAGGTTATAATTTAGGAAATGTGATTAGTATTTCAGGTGTAGAAAGCATAAGACTATCTGTTACTGCACAAAATGTATTTGTACTAACGAACTATTCAGGATATGATCCAGATGTTGCATCTACTAATGGAGCAAGGTCGAATGAGAATGATGGATTCTTTGGTTTTAGACCGACTGTAAACCCTATTATAGGTAGAGGTATTGACATCAGAGCTTATCCAAATGCAAGAGGCCTTTTGTTTGGCTTAAACTGTACATTTTAATTAAAATCAAAAAAATATTGTCATTATGATAAAATTACGATTATCGATATTATTTCTTATATCATGCTTTTTGATTCCCATTAGCTGTAGCGATGATATATTGAATCAAGTTAATCCCAATGAAATATCTACGGTTTCCTTTTGGCGAAATGCAGCTGATGTAGAATTAGCTGTCAATGGTATGTATCATCCCTATACGGGAACATTTCACTGGGGAAGAATAGCTCACGTTGGAGCTTTATTGAGAACAGATGCAATGAATATCATTCCAAATGATCAAAATACTGCCCTGTCTACTTTTCAAGGAGTTCCCGGAGTTGCGAGATGGGCGGTGGAGCCTTATCAGGAGAGTTATGCTGTGATATTTAGAGCCAACTCAGTATTGGAAAATGTAAATAGTGAAAATGTACCTGATGAGGTACAAAGAAACGGATTTATAGGTCAAGCTTATTTTATAAGAGGGTTCACTTATTTTTATCTAACAACAGTGTATGGTGATATACCATTGGTTACCAAAACTCCAGATTTATCTAATAATGAGGAATTGTTTCCAAGTCAATCTGGAAGAGAAGCGATATGGTCTCAAATTATCAGTGATTTCGAAATGGCTGAAAATTTACTGCCTGATAGTTGGACAGATACAAATTTAGGTCGACCATCTAAATTTAGCGCTGCTGCAATGCGGGGTAAAAGTTTATTATACAGAAGTGGGTTATTAGGTACTAATGATTATGGTGAAGCTGCTACTGCATTTATGACTGTTGTAAATAGTAATAATTATAGTTTACTCCCTTTGGCACAATATTCAGAAAACTTTACTCAAGTGAATGAAAATAATGCTGAATCAGTATTTGAATTACAATATCACCCTATAGGAAATGGAAATTTTGTTTGGGGAAGAGATATAGCTGGGGCTGGAACTCAAGGGAATTTTGTTATTGAGTATGCACCACCAACGCAAACGCCTGATAGAGGTCATGTTATCAATCCATGGGTACTGGAAGTATATAATACAAATGGAGATGAGGGAAGGAGAAATGCAACGTTAGCCTTTGATTACCCTGGATGTACAGTGAATGCAGGAACACCATTTGCAGAAGGAATGGCAGGTGACATAGAAGTGGTGAACGCGCTTGTTGATGCTAATTCAGCAAATGAAGGTTTGTTGCCTATCTTCACAAGAAAATATTCAGGATTGGAGCTTCCATTAGGTGGAACAGGATTTTTGGGTGATGACTATGGTCCAAATTGGAGGGTCATTCGGTATTCTGATGTGTTGCTTATGTTAGCTGAAGCTTTGAATGAAAATAATCAAACTGCAGATGCTGAGATGTACTTGAATATGGTACGAAATAGAGCAGAAATAGATGAGTTGAATGGGTTAAGTCAAGCGGACTTGCGAACAGCTATTATAGATGAAAGAGTAATGGAATTGACAGGTGAAGGTCATAGATTTTTTGATCTGGTTCGATGGGGACTTGCCGATGATTATTTAGGTGAAACTTCAGCTCATCCTGGTCCACATCCAAAATCTATATCTGGTGGCTTTTTTAAGTCAAACAGAGATGAAGTGGTTTGGATACCTAGATCAGAGATTCTAGCAAATCCTAATTTAAAACAAAACCAAGGGTATTAGCAAATCAATTCATATAGATTTTAATCACCTTGTAGATATTTGATATCTATGGGGTGATTTTATATCATTTAAATTCTACATTGTCGGAAAAATTCTTCTTAAAATACGTGATTTCTTCTTTTGAAAATAGAGATCTAGCTCAGGCTATTCCTTTACTTTATAAGTCGAATTCACTTATTTATAAATTGAATGTATTACCTATATTCTACAATTTAAATGATATTATTTTTGATTCCATTAAATACATATAAATTTTGGATTGTGTGATGAAAAAAATAGTAACCTATAGTATTTTTTTCTGTTGTTTTTGTGCTTTCATGAGTTCATGTAGCAAAGCTGAATTAAGAAATGGTTTTGTGAAAATTGACCCAGCGAACTCTGGAGTCCATTTTAATAACATACTAAAAGAGACAGATTCTCTTAATTATTTTACATACCCATATCTTTATATGGGGGGTGGAGTTGCTGTAGGTGATATTGATAACGATGGTCTAGATGACATATTTTTTACAGGAAATATGGTGGATAATAAATTGTATAAAAACAAAGGAGGGTTTTCTTTTTCGGACATCACAGAGTCGGCAAAAATATCAGGAGATGATAGATGGTATTCTGGTGCCACAATGGTAGATATAAATAATGATGGTTATCTTGATATATATGTTTCTGTTTCAGGAAAAGACAAGGTTTCTAATAATCAACTTTTCATTAATAATGGGGATCTTAGTTTCGAAGAAAAAGCTGCTGTGTTCGGAATTGATGACTCTGGTAAATCAGTCCAATCTACATTCTTTGATTACGATAAAGATGGTGATTTGGATTTATATGTAGCGAATTATCCCTTCACTCCTTTTGCAACAACTAATGAAACGTATCGTAAATTGATGGACAAAGTTTCAATAGAAGACAGTGATCATTTATATCGAAATAATGGAGATGGTACGTTCACTGATGTAACAAACGAGGCAGGAGTTTTGTCTTTTGGATTATCTCTTAGTGCAACTGTAGGTGATTTTAATAATGATGGATGGGAAGATGTTTATATATCCAATGATTTTAGTACACCTGATTATATGTACCTGAATAATAAGGATGGTACGTTTAGTGAGGTCTTGAAAAAATCAGTGAAGCAGACATCATTTTATGGTATGGGTGTTGATGTAGCTGATTTTAATAACGATGGCATGCTAGATATTATGCAAGTTGATATGGCAGCAGAAGATAATCGAAGATCAAAGTCAAATATGGCGAGTATGAATCCAGAATTGTTTTGGAGTAATGTAAAGTATGGAATGCATTATCAATATATGTACAATGCCCTGCAGCTAAATAGAGGGACAGTTGAAGAATTGCCCATTTTTAGTAATGTAAATTGGGCTTCAGGTGTTGCAACCACGGATTGGAGTTGGGGACCTTTATTTGCAGATTTTGACAATGATGGATGGAAAGATTTATTTGTTAGTAATGGAACGAGAAGGGATATAAATAATCGGGACTTTTTCCTTGGATTGAAAAAGAATTTAAATACGTTATCAAATCAGGAATTAAAAATTGAAGTTCAAAACATTCCTTCCGAACCTATTGCAAATTACATATATAGAAACAATACAGATTTAACATTCACTAAAAAGAATAAAGACTGGGGCTTAGAAGAATTAAAAGGATTTTCAAATGGTGTTGCTTATGCAGATTTGAATAATGACGGTACGTTAGATTTAATTGTTAATAATATAGATGAACCAGCCTATATTTTAAGAAATGAAGCCTCGGATAAAAATCAATTTATTGAAATAGATTTAGAACAAGCAGGGGAAAATAGATTCGGAATTGGTGCTTACGTTACGATCGTGACAAAACATAATAGACAGCTTCAACATCTTACTATGTCACGAGGATTTCAATCTTCAGTTGCCCCATCCTTTCATTTTGGACTAGGTTCGCATAAGGAGATTGACACAATCATTATCAAATGGCCTGATGGGACTCAAGAATATAAAGCCAATGTTCTTAGTAATCATAGTATTAAGGTAAGGAAAGGTGAATGGACTTCTTATACTGAAAAATTACAAAGAAAACCTTCCATATTTACTAAAAATGTAGTTGATTCAGATCTTCCTGACCATGTAGAGAATGAATTTGACGATTTTAAGTTTCAAGTTTTATTGCCGCACAAAATGTCGCAATGGGGTCCAGCAATTGCAAAAGCAGATGTAAATGATGATGGTTTAGATGATGTATATGTGGGATCTGCAAGTAGATCCACTTCAGCTATTTATCTTCAAAATGAAAACGGAGGTTTTGAATTGAATCAATCTTTTGATGAAGAACAAATTCAGGAAGACTTAGATGCGATTTTTCTGGATGTCGATAATGATAGCGACTTGGACTTATATGTGGTAAGCGGAGGCTATGAATTACCTTATCAAAAGAAATTTTATACAGATCGATTGTATTTGAACACAAATGGGGTATTTGAAAAATCAGATGCATTACCTGAAATATTGAGCAGTGGGTCGTGTGTAAGGCTTTGTGATATGGATAAAGATGGAGATGTCGACATTTTTGTTGGAGGTCGCATGTTACCAGCTCAATATCCTAAAGCAGGTAGAAGTTATTTTTTAGAGAATACCACAAAGAACGGTGTATTGCAATTCGAGGATAAAACAGATCAAGTCTTTAATGAGTTATCTGATATCGGTATGGTAACAGATGCTATTTGGATGGATGTAGAACATGATGGTGATCAAGATCTTATTGTAGTGGGCGAGTGGATGGATATTACAGTTTGGATCAATAATGAAGGACAGTTTGTAAAAAATAGTACATACTTTGGTAAGGAAGGTACAAGAGGCTGGTGGTTTAGTATAGAAAAAAGTGATCTTGATCGTGATGGCGATGAAGACTTGATTATAGGCAATTTAGGGTTGAACTATAAATACCAAGCAAAAGATAATGCAACCTTTGATTTATATGTAAATGATTTTGATAATAATCAATCTGCCGATATTGTATTGAGTTACTATAATGACGAAAAACAATACCCTGTAAGAGGAAGACAATGTTCTGCTGAACAAGTGCCAGGTATATTATCCAAATTTAAAGATTACGAATCTTTCGCAACGGCAACTATAGAGGATATTTATGGAAAAAGTAAATTGAATTCCTCTGATAATTTTAAAATAAGAAACTTTTCAAGTATTGTTTTAAAGAACAATGGTGATGGAAATTTTGAAAGGATTGAATTACCTTTTGAATGCCAATTGTCATCCATCAATGATATATCAATTGATGATTTTGATCATGATGGTCATTTAGATATTGTTATAGGCGGGAACTTATATGTTTCTGAAGTTGAAACTCCAAGATCTGATGCAGGAATTGGTATGTTTCTTAAAGGAGATGGGAAAATGAATTTTGAACCAATTCCTTACATGCAATCGGGATTGATCATGAATGAAGATATAAGGAAAATAGTACAGTTAAACGCTGATGACAAAAAACTCTTATTAGGAGTTAGCAATAATGGACCTATAGTAGCATTTAATTATTAATTAAAAATATGTTTATTTTAACGAGACTATAAATGAATAACCATTACGATGAGGGTTGAAACATAACACCCTAGAAAGATAAAATTACAAATGAGCGTCATAGATAAAATAAAGGAGTTATTAGAATTTTCACATTACACTAAACAAGAGCAAATCATAGTTGGTGTACAACATGCAATAGAAGATAAGATCATTGCTTATGGAGATTTACTTCCTTCGGTTAATAAGTTGGCTGAAGAATTAAATATGGCTAGAGAAACCATAGTAAAGGCGTACAGTTCATTAAAAGATCGAGGTATTATTGAATCTAAACATGGTGTTGGTTATTTTTTAACCACAACAACATCCATTCAAAAATTATCAATAGCTCTTATCTTATATAGTTTTAATTCTTTTCAAGAAGAATTTTATAAGATTTTCCATAAAACTTTGGGCGAGAATTATAATATAGATGTTTTCTTTCATCACAATAATTTAGATATATATCAATCAATATTCTCACAGATAAAAGGTAAATACGGTTATTTCGTAGTTGCACCTATCCAAGGAAAATCCAAAAAAGAGCTTGGTATCAAGTTACCTGGCAATAAAACACTCGTAATCGATCGCTACGAAAATTTCGGTTCGAAAGCGTCTTACATTACACAGGAATTCGAAAAAGCAACAGATAGAATCCTTACAGATTTATTGTCCACCATTAAAAAATTCGAAAACGTCATATTGTTTTACAAAGAAGATTCTGATCATCCAAAAGACATAAAGAAATCTTTCGAATCTTTTTGCCAAACCAATACTATAAAATACAACATAGCAGAAGAATATTTACCTCATTCAGTTTCAAAAAATACCATCTACATAACTATTAATGATTCTGATTTATGGTCAATATTGCGTGATTGCAAGTTCCAACAATTAAAGCTGGGTGAAGATGTAGGCATTTTATCCCATAATGATACGCCTGTAAAAGAAATTTATGAAGATGGAATTTCAACTATCTCTACAGACTTTAAAAAAATGGCATTGCTTGCTGCAGAACACATTATAAATCGAAATAAGGTAGAAATGATAGTTGATACCAAACTTTTTCGAAGATCATCTTTATAGAAGAATTAGATAAATGAAAGTAGTTAATAGAACAATAGAAGTTGATAGTAGACCCATGATTTTAAATCCAGATTATAATGGATTTTCTATCGAACAATTACCTAGTGAAGAAGATGTTGAATTATATGTACTGAAATTCACGCCTATGGGCGAACAATTAAACGAACCGCTTAAAATTCAATGGCGTATTCCTGCAATTAATATGAAAGGCGTATGGTCTCCAAATTCTCTTCATGAAAAAAGAATACGGGCAGATTGGGAAAATGCAGATCTTATTTCATGTATTTCAATAAATGCTCCTATCAAAAGTTTTTTTGGCTATAAAGATGAAAATATTCTTACTTTTTCATGTAGTGAAATTGTTCAGCCACTTGAAATTTCAGCTGGATTAAGGGAGGAAAATAATTACATGTATTGTACACTCACTTTTTTCACTGAAACGCCTTTTCCTACACATAATTATGCTGCTTTTATACGACTTGATAAAAGTAATAAACACTATTCCACTTGCATTCAAGATGCACACAATTGGTGCATTGAAACGAATAACATAGATGTCCCTAATGTACCTGAATTTGCTAAAAAAGCATTGTACTCCACATGGTATTCTTATCATCAAAATTTAAATGAGCAATCTTTATTGAACGAATGTAAAAAAAGCAATGAGTTAGGTTGTGAGTTAATCATTATTGATGATGGTTGGCAAACTCTAGACAACAGACGCGGGTATGATTATACGGGAGATTGGAATGCCGACAGATTTCATAATATGGCTTCTTTTGTCGATAATGTTCATGCTATAGGAATGAAAATCATGTTGTGGTATTCTGTTCCATTTTGTGGTAAAAAATCTGAAGCTTATAAAAAGTTTCAAGGTAAATTTCTAACAGAAAATCATCATTGGGCTCCTGTTTTCGATCCTCGATTTCCAGAAATTAGAGATTATATTGTATCTAAGTATAAAAATGCATTATTGGACTGGAATATCGATGGATTAAAACTTGACTTTATTGATGATTTTAAAATTTACCCTGAAACAGAAGTAAACGAGCTAAATGGCAGAGATACCTTGAATGTGTATGAAGGAGTAAACAAGCTATTGTATCAAATCAGAAACGAATTGTTTGCTATTAAAAAAGATCTGTTAATTGAATTTAGACAAAAATATATTGGACCTGCTCTTCATGGAGTAGGCAATATGCTAAGAGCATTTGATTGTCCCAATGATCCTGTAACAAATAGAATACGAACTACAGATGTAAAGTTAATCGCTGGGAAAATCCCAGTTCATTCAGATATGATTACTTGGCATGTTGACGAAAAAGTTGAGATTGCAGCACTTCAATTATCAAACGCTATTTTTTCAGTGCCACAACTTTCACTTCGACTGGATACTATAAGTAAGGAGCATCAAAAAATGATCGCTTTTTATGTTAATTATTGGAATACAAACAAAGATATTTTGCTTGATGGTTCATTTCAAGCACATAATCCTCTTGCAAATTATACAAAACTTCAAGCTTTAAAAGACGATAAATTAATCCTTGCAATGTATGAGGATGTAAAGCATTCTTTTAATGAAAAAGTGAATCATATGGATGTAATCAATGCAAAATTATCTGAGTCAGTATGCATTGACTTTACAACACCCATGCACATCAGCATTAAAAGTTTTGATTGTCAAGGAAACTTGATTCTTGATACCAAAGAAGATGTAGATGGTATTAAGTTATTTCAAGTACCGCCGTCAGGTTTTCTATTTCTCAATAAAATCAATTAAACATGAATACCCTTATTTCCAATATTGATATAGGCATAATCATTGGTTATCTAGTCCTTGTGCTAGTCATTGGTTTTATTATATCCTTGAAAACAAGAACAGGCGAAGATCTGTTTCTAGGAGGAAAATCATTCGGATGGGGATTAATTGGGCTGTCTTTATTTGCTTCAAATATCTCAAGCTCTACTATAATAGGGTTAACAGGAGCAGCCTATACTACGGGAATTGTGAATTCTGTATATGAATGGATGTCTGGTTTGCCATTAATTATTGCAGCTTTAATATTTGTTCCTTTGTATTTAAAAAACAGGATCACAACTATTCCAGAATTTTTAAATTTAAGGTTTGATTACAGATCTCGATTGTTTTTCTCCTTTATAACAATCGTTAGCACAATTATGATCGATACGGCTGGTACTTTATACGCAGGAATATTGGTTTTACAGGAGTTTTTTCCTGGTCTTGATATGAAAACTACGGCCTATGTTTTAGCTTTAATTGCTGGTATTTATACGGCTTTTGGAGGATTAAAAGCCGTTGTTTACACCGACGCTATTCAAGCAATTATTCTGATCGTAGGGTGTTCTATTATGGCCTACATGATGTTTTCTGATTTAGATTTTTCTTGGTCAACTATTGTAGCTTCAGCTCCTGAGAATCATTTTTCGGTTGTACGTCCTCTAGACGATAAGGGTTTGCCTTGGCCAGGATTGATGCTTGGTGTACCTATCCTTGGGTTCTGGTATTGGAGTACAAATCAATACATCGTTCAGAGAATATTGGGAGCTAAGGATTTGAATAATGCGAGATGGGGCGTCATTCTTGCTGGTTTTTTAAAAGTTATTCCACTTTTTATTATGGTAATACCAGGAGCAATGGCAATAAGCTTGTTTCCCGGTATAGTGGAAGGAGATAAAGTTTTTCCTAAATTAGTAGTAGAAGTATTACCGGTTGGATTGGTTGGAATTGTTCTTGCAGGACTTATCTCAGCTATTATGTCAAGCATAGATTCTGCTTTAAACTCTTCATCAACTCTTGTAGTCATTGATTTTATTAAACCCAATGTTAAAAATTTAACTGAAAAGCAAGTGGTTAATGCTGGACGAATATGTACAGTTGTTTTTATGCTAATCGCTGCTCGTTGGGCTCCTCAAATTGAGCATTTCCCTGGTCTGTGGGATTATCTCCAGCAAATGTTTTCCATCATCGTACCTCCTATAGCAGTCGTATTCCTTCTTGGTGTATTTTTCAAAAGAGGAAATCGTCATGGAGCGTTCTGGACGTTGGTAATCGGTACATTATTGGGTGTGTTCTTTTTTATTCTTGGAAAGTATGAGTTATGGTCCGTTCATTATACCATCAATGTAGGTATCATGTTCCTATTATCTGCAATTATATTTATTAGTGTGAGTTTGATGACAGCACCACCTGCTTCTCACCAAATTGATTCATTAACATTCAATCCAGCTTACATTAAAGAAGGTGTTCAAGAAATGCCATGGTATGCAAATTATATCAATCAAATGATTGCTTTAGTTCTGCTTATTGTTGGAATACTAATCTGGTTATGGTAACACAAAATGATTTACAAGAATACACGCACAGACGTAAAAATCCTCTTACTGGAGAATGGGTACTTGTTTCACCTCATAGAATGAAAAGACCATGGAATGGAAAGCAAGATGCAACAAGTGTTAAACCAAGGGTAAATTATGATCCTGGATGTTATCTGTGTCCTGGAAATACGAGAGCTAGTGGAGAAGCAACTCCGCAATACACGAAGCCATTTTCATTTACCAATGATTTTTCTTCGTTATTGCCTAAAGAAGAAAAAGCATTCGAAGATGAGGGGTTATTTACGTACAAATCAGAAAATGGCATCTGTAAAGTCATTTGTTTTTCTCCTGATCATTCTTTGACCCTTCCCGAAATGGAAGTTTCAGACATTCAACTAGTTGTGAAATTGTGGCAAGAAGAATTTCTTCAACTCGGAAATCTACCCTACATCAATCATGTCCAAATTTTTGAGAACAAAGGCGCTATAATGGGATGTAGTAATCCACACCCTCATTGCCAAGTATGGGCACAAGAAAATATTCCTGATGTAAGTACTAAAAAAACTAAGAATCAAGCTGAATATTTCAGGAAACATAATAGAACTTTACTCTCCGCTTACATTGAAAAAGAACAAGAGAGTAGGGAACGAATACTTCATGAAAACGATGCTTTTATAGCCTTAATTCCGTTTTGGGCAGTATGGCCATACGAAACTATGATTATTCCAAAGAGGCCTATGTCCAATATTACCCAAATGTCAGAAACCGAAACGCATGACTTTAGTGGCATACTGAAAAAATTAACCATCACTTATGACAACTTGTTTCAGTGTTCATTTCCTTATTCTGCGGGTATTCATCAAGCTCCAACTGACGGTAAAAATCACGCGGAATGGCATTGGCACATGAGTTTTTTCCCTCCTCTTTTGAGGTCTTCTACGGTTAAAAAGTTTATGGTGGGATATGAAATGTTTGCTGAAGCCCAACGCGATATCACAGCTGAAATGGCTGCAAAAAAATTAAAGAATCTATCTAAAATACACTATTTGAATGATAAGGAATGAAGTATTGGAAAAGCATTTTAGAGCCCATTTTGACGTAAGTCCGCAGGTCATAATTCACGCACCTGGCAGAATTAACTTGATAGGTGAACACGTTGATTACAATCATGGCTTTACGATGCCGGGAACTATAGATAAAGGTATCTCATTTGCACTAAGTAAACATAAGACAACAGAAGGAATAGAACTTATATCCATTCCTAGTAAGTCAATCTACAATAGCACAAAGTCTGATAACCCCATATGGTCAAGCTATGTTCAAGCAGTTGTTGGTGAACTTCAATCTGCGTATCAAGTCCAAATCTCCTTCAATGGTGTGTTTTCATCCGACCTACCTATAGGTGCAGGCCTTTCCTCTTCTGCCGCGCTATGTTGTGGATTAATCAAAGGTATAAGTACTTTGTTTTCATTAGAAATTCCTCCTTTGAAAATCGCTCTTATAGCGCAAAAAGTAGAGCATACACTAGGGATAAATTGTGGTTTGATGGACCAATATACCGTATGCCATGGGAGAGAAAATCAATTGATTCTCATGGATTGTGTCCATAATACCCATGAATATGTTCCCTTCAATCTTAAAGATTACGAACTTGTTCTCATCAATTCCAAAATCAATCATAATCTTGCAGAAAGTGCCTACAATAATAGACGAGCTAACTGCGAAAAAGCATTTGGTAAATTAACCGAAAAGTATAAAAACATCCAGTCATTCAGAGATGTAACTTTATCTCACATCGAAGATTCCGCAGATATTTTATCAAGACACCAAGTACAATATGTCCGCTTCGTGGTGGAGGAAATTACACGAGTTATGCAAGTTAAAGAATTTTTAAATGAAGGAAAAGTATCCGATATTGGAGCTTTGTTAACGTCGAGTCATATTGGTCTAAAAGAGCTATATAATGTTACATGTAATGAAACGGATCTACTTGTTGACCTTGCTTTAAGTAATCATAAAGTTCTTGGTGCTAGGCAAGTGGGAGGAGGTTTCGGAGGTTGTGTAATCATACTAAAGGAGAAAGAAACCTCATTACAACACATACTGGATTCATACGTTGATAAAACAAACATAAAAACGGAACTATTTCCTATAGATATTCATGAAGGCTTAAAATCAATACAATCCAAATCACAACATTAATGAACAGACAAAAACACTTAACAAATGTACAGGAAACAGAAGTTTATGATATCGTTGTTATAGGTGGAGGAGCTTCGGGACTAGGGACTGCAGTAGATGCTGCAACTAGAGGATTCAGAACTGCACTTTTCGAAGCCAATGATTTCGCCAAAGGGACGTCAAGTAAGAGTACGAAATTGTTACATGGAGGAGTACGATACTTAGCACAAGGAGATGTAGCACTCGTTTTTGAAGCGTTAAAGGAAAGAGGGCTTTTGGCCCAAAACGCTTCTCATCTTGTAAAGAAACAAACCTTCGTACTTCCAGTCTATTCAATCATAGGTAAATTATGGTATGCTACTGGATTGAAAATCTATGACTGGATGTCTCGAAAGTTGAGCTTTGGGTCCACCCAAATCCTATCAAAAGATAAAACCGTAGAGATGCTTCCTACCATCCAAAGCGATACATTAAAAGGTGGAATCCTTTATTACGATGGACAGTTCGATGACGCAAGATTATCTATTAATCTCGCCCAAACAGCTTCCGAAAATGGCGTTGATATTGCGAATTATTGCAAAGTTGTGGGCTTGTTAAAGGAAGATGGGAAGGTCAGTGGTGTGCTGGTGAAGGATGTCTTACAACAGAAAACATATGAAGTCCGCTCCAAGGTTGTTGTGAATGCAACCGGTGTTCTGATTGATGAAATTTTGCAGATGGATAATGCTGAAGCCAAAAAATCCATCGTACCGAGTCAAGGTATTCACCTGGTTGTCGACACTAAATTTCTTCCGAGTGAACATGCACTCATGATTCCCAAGACGACGGATGGACGGGTACTTTTTGCGATTCCATGGAACGGGAAAATCATCATAGGAACGACCGATACCCTCATCAAAGAACCTGATCTCGAACCGCTTCCACTGGAAGAAGAGATTCAGTTTATCTTGAATAATGTCAATCAATACTTCGATCTCCACATCACTAGATCCGATGTCCTTTCGGTTTTTGTGGGATTAAGACCATTGAAAGCACCTAAAAATGAGAATCAAGGGACGAAATCTATTTCACGTAGTCATAAAATCATTGTTTCTCCTTCGGGTTTAGTCAGTATTACGGGAGGAAAATGGACGACTTACCGCAAGATTGCAGAAGATGCAATTGATAAAGTCATCTCGTCTCATAACCTTCAAAAATCGAATTGCCATACTGAAACATTGGCCATTCACGGGAATATGGATGCTGCCCTTAAAATGGATCATCCGCTTGGTTATTATGGTAACGATAAAGAAAAGATCGAACGCCTCATAGAGAACCAAGCGGTACTAGGAGAGCCCATACACAAAGATTACCCATATGTGATGGCACAAGTGGACTGGGCGATAGACCATGAGATGGCACAGACCGTCGAAGACATTCTTTCACGACGGATTCGATTGTTATTTTTAGATGCGCGAGCAGCTAAAGAATCTGCAGATAAAGTGGCAACTTTTATGGCGAAAAAACTGGGCAAAGACCAAGAATGGAAACAGACTCAAGTGAAGCAGTTTGTAAAGTTGTGTGAGCAGTATATTTTGAAGGGATAGATTTTTGGAGGTTATTAGTAATTTTAAGGAATTAATTGATCCGTCGTATAAGAGGATGATATATGGGGAGTGAAT
>JAHDGD010000271.1 GCA_020627825.1 Saprospiraceae bacterium | reverse complement strand
TGTTAATAAAAATCTTATCATGTATTTTTTTTAATGGTGGTTTAATGAAGAACACTATTATATAAAGGCTTATGCATTGGTATTGTCTGTTAGGGCTACATTCACTAATTGGAAATATTTCCGTCTTTGAACACTAACAACTGATCTATGTTAAATCTCCTTTTTTCTTGGAGTCATATAATATTTTCAATGAAAAATAGCTTGCGATTAAAAGACAAATACATAGGGTGTATATTATGAAGTAGTCTATTAGGTTTGAGTTTTCCCTCATATCAGTCTGAAAATAATGGTTATTGCTTGAATTATTTTCGATTGGTCCAAAATCGCTCAATGAAGGAACGCTTCTTGTATCTGGCAAAAGCACGCGATTTCGAGAATTAGGATCATTATTAGTGTAAGTAATTATAGAATCTGCTCCACCGATATCTTTAATATCATTAACAATGGATTTAACAGAAGTTATAGGTCCAAATAAAGAGAATTTATTTCTACTACTATTATTTGATCTTACTAAGCAAGAGCGCATACCATTGTCCATGAAATTATCTGCAGAATAATATCTTCCATTATAATTAAGTACATAATTACTTTGACAATCAGTTTGGTTATTACTGGCAAATGTATCACAAACATGATCTCCTTCCGTACTACAAGTATCGCCAGAATCACATTGGTGTGTATAAGGTAAACCTAGGTAATGCCCCAGTTCATGAGTTAGGACTTTAAAACCATCATCAAATGCATTAATCTCTGAAGAACTGAGCACAATTCCATCAACTGGAGAACCATGAGCTTTTGGTGGATATGAATAACCTTTAGTACCACAGTAAGAACCGTGGCAAATTTCTTTCACTATCCAAATATTAAGATATTTGGTTGGATCCAAACCAGGATAGGTTAACTTCATCTCTTCATCAGTGGTATAGTCTGAAAGATTGACTGTACTAAATGAAGCTGTTGAATGTCTATTAATCTTATATGCAAATTCCTCTGTATTTTTTGGTGGGAAATACAATTTAATATAGGGATTCTCTCCATATTCGGGGTCAAATTCGTCACGTAATGATTTATTCACATCATCAATCATGTCTCTTACATCTTGATCACTCACATTAGAACCAGTGCCATAAGCATCAGAAGGATGGTAAAGAATATTAACATGAACAGGTATTTCGATCGAAATATAACCTTGTACAGCAAATTGAACCATATTCGCAAGTGTATCATTCTTTATATTGTATTTAGGTAATAGAGCAAGAATTGCTTCTTCACTTAAACAATCAATTTCACTATGTTCAAAACTGGAATCTTTAAACGTTGTGCTAATACGAGAACTATCGTCTTCAAATTGAAAAGTACCATTATTCGTTGGATTTATAAATCTATTTTCCTGAATCGTCTCTCCATTAGATAATACCTTTGGGATACGATCTAAGTAGCAATAAGTAAATAGTAACAATAACGCTACTAAAAAAGTTATTAGGTAAAGGGGAATATGCGGTTTAAAATAAGTTTTTAGACCATAATTAATTCCTTTTTGCAAGGGAAGTATGTTATCCTTCTTATTACGATTCATGGTTATGATTTAGGGGTCGATTTTGTTATGTTAAGTATCGCTTCTACTTCGCTATTAGTAATTTCAGAGTCTAAGTGAATACTATTCTTTTTTGATTTTATTTCTTCTTGAGCTTGGATTATAATTATAGTTATATCCTCATAAAATGCTACAAGAATGGGGATTAATGTGGATAAAGCAAAAATAATGCGAAAGGAGAGAATAAGATACATTGTCAACCAATCTATTTTGTCAATTGATGTTAACCATGAAATTAGAAACTGGCAAATTATCCATATAACTAAAATTGAAGAATTAAATAAGATTGAAGTGACATGTATAAATGTCCTAGAAGCTCTCTTTTCAATTTGAGTTTTATAGTCGCTCATAAATTAGTAGTGCTTAGATGATGGTATAAGAATAAGAATCCAAACAATAAATTTGTTATTTAAATCCTGTTTAAAACAAAGATAACTATACATTACTACATTCGCAAATAGGAATTGGTTCCATGTTAAGGAGTGGAAATTGTATGTGGCAAAACCTATTATGAATGATGAACAATGAGTAAATATTTTATTATGGCCATTAATAATAATACAATTGAATTTAGCTTTTAAAAATTCTTGATTTTTTTGAAAAACAGAAAAATGTAAATGGTTAATTATCAGCATTTTGTGGGTAGCCGACTTTCCCTGGTATTTTCTGCATAGCAGCTGAGCGCTCTTTTGTGTTTCGTTCTATAAATGGCCGATATTAACGTAAAAAAAGCCGCTCAACTTTCGCTGAGCGGCTTTTTTGTAAAATCACTTTAAAATTCATCCTATGGCACCTAAGTGGTAAAGAGGAAAAACAAACTATTCTGATTGATTAGGGAGCCGTACACATTCCGTTGGAATTTCTGTACTCGTAGCCCCTTGCTCACTTCAAAATTAAGTATGCCCATAAATTGCCCACCTTCTAGGAAATCCAAATCTTTGAAAATAGCCAAACCATTTTTTATTGGTGCTTCGTAATACTGCCTATTGTGGTAAAGGGAAACTATCCCTTTCTTTTTACCAGGTAGGGCGATTACGATGCAGTTTTTAGCGCTGATGTCTGGTCCTATCGGTTTAAAGTTGACTTGCTTTACTCCTTTGAAGCGGATCACCTGCCGATATAGTCCAGGCTTTTTAATAATAAGGTCGGGCTTAAAGAAGCTCAGGTCTGCTGTGCTATCCTTTGGAGAGCCGATAAAGTACCTGGCAGAAGCAAAACCAAAATGGTCTGGTGGGTTCTCTTTGGGTACAGTCTGTATACTGTCGCTGGCAATCTTCTTGCCTGATATATCGAAAATCTCGACGGTTCCCACGCTGCCATTAAGTATGTTTAGGGGGATTGGACGTTGCAGTGCAACGTCCCTACGGGGGTTTTGGGGATTTTATATTGAATATTGGGAATGGGAAATGGGTGTTGAGTTTTACCTACGATTGAATTTATGATTTTCTTTTTTTGTGTGCTGTGGGCAATTGATCGTCCTATAAAATAATCCTGCTCATCTTATAATCTTGTAAATTCTGATTCTGACAGAAGAGGAATGGATGGGGCTTGGGTAAAATTGTGGATGTTTTTTGGCGGCTATTAATTTTTCCAATAAACCCACGAATAGTGAATAGGAAAAATATAAATTCTGATTGGTTCGGGACATAATATGGTTTGGGGGATTGGACGTTGCAGTGCAACGTCCCTACGGGGGTTTTGGGGATTTTATATTGAATATTGGGAATGGGAAATGGGTGGTGAGCAGTGCAACGTCCGTACGAGTTGTTTTCAGTTAATAAGTTTTAACGTTATTCAGTTTGCCAGTTAATC
>JAHDGD010000062.1 GCA_020627825.1 Saprospiraceae bacterium | reverse complement strand
TTTTGGCAATTTGTATGGCGGCTTGCTTACCAATACCAGAATTTGCACCAGTTATTAGACACGTTCTCATAATTCAATTTTTTTTATTATTCGATCATATAGTACGATACTTCCAGCTACTGCTACGTTTAAAGATTGTTCTCCAGGTAGCTTTATAAGGTCATGGCATATAGTTTGCAGCTTAATGGGAAGACCATTATGCTCAGAACCCAATAGATAAATGGCACGTTCCGGATGTTGATAGTGTTTTATGGGAATTGACCGTTCTTCCATCTCTATACCTACCAATTTGCAACTGTATGGTACCGTTTGCATAAATGCATCTATGGTTTTGTATTGGAAAAGCGGAATTTTCGACCATGTTTTAAAAACATCTGTCGATTGTTTAGTATATTTTGCATCTATAATAAAGATGAAACTCGCACCATATACTAGAGCTGTTCGCCATAAACTGCCAATATTTTCTTTGGTTTTCGGTTGATATATTCCTATCCCAAAATACTGTTCTTCATTTGAATCCCATCGTCTTTTCATACTTCAAATTGAGATTTAACCCGCATTATGCATTAGAGCTTTGTAACGAGGGCTGAAAATACTATAAAATCAAGCAATTTAGAAGAAGATTTAACAGTATTCATTCAGCAGATTCTACAGCATCTAATCGTTTATTTTTTTTGGGCTTGAGCCCAAAAAAGTTTTTCAATACATTTCTACTTATGAAAAAACCTGATACGCTCCAAAGGCTGCAACATAAGCCATAACCGTCATAAAAACAAACTGAATAATCGGCCATTTCCATGAATTAGTTTCACGTTTGGTCACGGCTAAGGTACTCATGCATTGCATGGCAAAGAGATAAAACACCAATAGTGATAGGGCGGTTGCCACAGAATATACTTTCGTTTCAGTCCCATAAAAGGTTTCTGATCGCATGCGATCTTTTAAGCTTGCATCATCTTCACTTCCCACCGCATAGATCGTAGCCATGGTACTAACAAATACCTCTCTGGCAGCAAAACTGGTAATCAATGCAATCCCTATTTTCCAGTCATACCCCAGTGGTTTTATTACGGGTTCAATTGCTTTCCCCATAATTCCTGCGTAAGAATGTTCTAGTTCTGTGGATGCTATTAATTGAGCACGCTCATCTGTATCGAGCTTATTGATTAATGCATAATTGTGAGCTTCTTCCACTGCTTTTTGTCTTTTTTCAGTCGGTCCAAAACTTGATAAAAACCAGAGAATTATAGAAATAATGAAAATGATTTTCCCTGCCTCCCATATAAAACTCCATACTTTTTCTTTTACATTCAAAAAGACATTTCTCCATATTGGTTTCTTGTAACGTGGCAGTTCCAGAAGTAAAAAGCTACGTTCAGTAGATTTAAGTATTTTTTGCATCACCCATGCTGAGCCCAATGCAGCAGCTATACTTACAAGATAAATACCCATAAAAAAAAGAGCTTGTAAAGAAAACACTCCCCATACTGTGCGCTCCGGAACAATGAACTCGATCAGAATGATATACACCGGAAGTCGAGCAGAACAACTAATTAAAGGAGTAACGAGTATCGTAATTAAACGTTCTTTCCAGTTGGTAATAGTTCGTGTAGACATGATAGCTGGAATCGCACAAGCTCCTCCTGAAACCAGCGCCACAACGCTTTTCCCACTTAATCCAAATTTTCTTAGTAACCCATCAAAAAGGTAAACAGCTCGCGACATATAGCCTATTTCCTCTAGCAAGCCTAAAAAAATGAACAATACCAAAATTTGGGGAATGAAGATTACAATTCCTCCCAATCCTGCTATAATTCCGTCTGCAATTAAACTACTTAACCATCCAGAACCTAGTGCAAACTTTGTGGCATTTCCTAGCCAGGCAAACGCCCCATCTATTGCATCCATAGGGATTGATGCCCATGAAAATAATGCCTGAAAAATAAATAGCATCAAACCGAAAAAGATTAATGGACCAATTACTTTATGTGTTACTATCCGATCAACGTTGTTGGTTCCTTGTGCATCATTCTTAGAAGGATCCTCTATTGTTTTAGAAATCCAAGGAGTGAATATATCATACCTAGCCATCGTATCTCGGACTTGAAAATCTAAATCATTATACGATTGTCGGATTAATTTTTGATGAATTGCTTGTGGTCTAGCAACTAAGTCTTTGTTAAAGATTTCTCGTTTTAATTCAGGTATATTTTCTTTAGACCTGGCACTAACTGGAATGACAGGCACTTTTAATTTGCTTTCTAGAAAATCAAGATCCAATGTCATCTTTTTCTCCTTACTGATATCAATCATATTAACTGCAAGAACTAATGGGAATCCCATGTCTATAAGTTGGGTTGCTAATAAAAGATGTCGTTCTAGTTGTAAAACATCCGCAACATATATGATTTTATCGGGATGAAATTCATGAGAAGGATCAGTGAGTACATCACTTACCAATTGTTCATCTTTGGAATTTGGATAAAGCGAATAAAGCCCTGGGAAATCGATTAGTTGTGCTTTTTCATCCGTTTCACTTTTAATAAAAGCTGTCTTTTTTTCAACTGTTACTCCAGGAAAATTACCAACAGATTGATTTAATCCGGACAACACATTAAAAAGACTAGATTTTCCACTATTGGGGTTTCCGATTAAGGCAATTTTTTCCATTATATCTCTTCTACATACACGATTTCAGCCACTGCTTTTTGGATGGCTAAAGAATGAGCTTCACATCTTAGATACAAACAACTATTAAATAGTGTTTTACGGCTAACTTCCACGATAGAGCCTAAGGTTAATCCTTTTGCAATCATTTGGAAATGAAGAAATTGGTCTTCAACTTTTACAATTCTTGCTTTTCTTTGTACAGGTAATTGATCGAGCCGAATCATTTCATATGAGTTAATCGGATTTCATCTCCATTTTTATTATAAAAGGTATATTGATCGAGATAAAAATCTGAATTTTCTTTTAACTTGATCCAAGTATAGTACTTTTTGTACCATTGGAATCGTTTGCCGAGAATTCCTTTTGTAAAATAAGAGTAAATAAAAGGATGTACTTCCAAAACTGGTTTTGATTTTGGGTTAGAATCCATGATTCTCTCCAGGTCATTTTCGATACGATCTGTTATTAAGATGGAAGCTTCTGCCTTTCCCGTTCCTTTGCAAGTAGGACATTGCTCACTAGTATCTATTTTTACTACAGGTTTAGTTCGTTGACGGGTAATTTGCATCAAACCAAACTTACTCAAAGGAAGAATTGTATGTTGCGCTCTGTCATTGTCCATGAACTTCTTCATTTCCTTGTAAAGGGTCGATTTATTTTCTTGCTTGCGCATATCAATAAAATCGATAATGATCAAGCCACCAATATCTCTTAACCTCAATTGTCTAGCAATTTCTTTTGCTGATTCGAGATTTACTGCTAGAGCTGCAGCTTCTTGATCGTTGCGCTGCATTTTCGGACCACTATTTACATCAATGACCGTCATAGCCTCAGTATGCTCTATAACCAAATAAGCCCCACTATTCATGGTGGATGTTTTCCCGAAAGAAGCTTTTATTTGTCTATTAATTCCGAATGTATCGAAAATTGGTTTTTGACTAGTGTAATTTGAAACAATTTTCGCTTTTTCAGGAGCAATTTGCTTCATAAAACCCTTAATGTTCTGGAACATTGAATTATCGTTCACTACAATCTTCGTGAAATCTTCATTCAACACATCCCGAATGTAAGAAGAAGTTTTATCAATTTCGCTTACTAGTTTTTGAGGCTCATCCATACCATTTAACTGCTTATGAATATTCCTCCATATATCGGTTAACTGACGTATTTCTTCATGAAGGTCAGCCACCATTTTTCCTGCAGCTGCCGTACGTACAATCACTCCGAAATTTTTCGGACGGATACTTTCTATCAACAATTTTAGTCGTTTTCGTTCTTCAGCGTCTGGAATTTTTTTGGAAACAGCAACATGTTGATTGAATGGTGAAAGGACTACATACCGACCAGGGAGTGTAAGTTCGCTTGTTAATCTGGGTCCTTTCGTGCTTATAGGTTCTTTTGTTATTTGAACAAGCACCAGTTGCTTTTTTTGAAGGACTTGGTCAATCTTTCCAGACTTTATGATATCAGGCTGTAACTTGAAATTTCCGAGAAGTGCATTTCTATTTTTTCCAGTTCTCGACATGTCTGTAAATCGACATAGAGAACGCAACTGGGGACCAAGATCTGTATAGTGGAGGAAGGCATCTTTACGTACACCAATATCAACAAAGGCCGCATTCAGAGAAGGCATCAATTTCTTTATGCTTCCTAGAAAAATATCCCCAACTAATAAATCTTCATCGGTAGTTTGTGTTTGAACTACCATTAGTTTACCATCTTCAAGTAATGCCATTTCCACCTTTCCCGGTGATTTATTGACAATTAATTCTTTATCCACGTTAGTTTATTTTTAGCAATATAGCGTTATAAACTACTTTAGGCTAAACCACAGATTAGTGAAATAGCCCATAAATGGAAACATGTTATGATAGAAAAACAACGCATTACGTTGTTACTTGTTAAGGATGAGATAAGCTACTTAGAAAGATACGTTTATATCCACTTATATTGCATCCTATCAATTAATCTTGATAAAATAGCTTACTGACTTATAGTAAGCCAGTAAGCTATTTATTTCATACTGGAAAGACATAAAGTCAAGCCAATATTCAGATCTTATTTATTTTTCTTGTGTCTGTTTTTTCTTAGTCTCTTTTTTCTCTTATGAGTCGAGATCTTATGTCTTTTTCTTTTTTTACCGCAAGGCATATACTATTATTTTTATTTTTAAAAAATTTATCTTCTTATGATTCACACGCAGAAATATGTACCTGCGCTTCCTCTTTTCTATTTGCTTTTGTTAAGGCTTCCGCCAAAAGACAATGTGCTTTTTTTAGACTGGGATCAATAGCTAAAATTCTCTCTAATCTACCGATCGCTTTGTCGAATTGATTGGTTTGAATCCCAAATCTTGCAAGTTGATATAAAACACCTACATTATCAGGGTTTGCTTTATCCAGGTCAAGTAACATGAGAATACCTTTCATAGGATTATCTTCCGGAGGTCGTTCTGCATATACTACAGCGAGATTCGTTTTATGCTGAATATTATCAGGCTCAAGCGAAATAGCTTGTTCAAAAGCATTAACAGCTTTTGACTGGTTAAAAGTTCGCTTTACCTCAGTTTTTCCTAAAGAAACTCCAGCTCCATAAGTAGTTGCAGCAATAGACCAACTTAATGGATCTTGAGATAAAGTTGCAATCTCTTCCGCAGCATCTCCTGCAAGTGCAAACTCTCCTTTGCTAAACCAGAAACTCGATATATCTTTGAGCACTTCAATTTTGGAACTATCATCGGAACTTGTTTCCAGTTCTAGTAATAATCCATCATAGAAGGAACGACTTTGAACATCCAGCGAATCGAATACTTTTTTCCTTACATTCTCAACACTCGTTACTGTAAAATTTGCACTCCTTGACTTTTCAGCTTGTGCTACTTTGGGTTCAACCCGACTACATCCAAAATAAAAAACCAGCACAAATAAAATGGTTAACCCTATTGCTAAAATTTGGCTAGTCTTTGTTGTCACTACTTAGCGTCTTTTGGTAAAGCGTGAACATTATCTTTTACCTGATCAATAAATATCTTAGCAGGCTTAAAAGCAGGTATATAGTGCTCAGGAATCTCTATTGCTTCATTCTTCTTAATGTGTCTTCCTATTTTCTTTGCTCTTTTCTTGATCACAAAAGAACCAAATCCTCTCACATATACATTCTCCCCCGATCCCAATGTATCTTTAACTTCTGAAAAAAATGTTTCTAATGAAACGAGAACATCGACCTTAGCGACACCTGTTTTTTCTGAAATGATAGATACTAAATCTGCTTTTCTCATTAAACTATATCTTTGGTTATTAATTAGTTACGTATAAAAATGTGCTTTCTTTTCAGAAAGGCACGCAAATTTCATAAAATTATTTAGTTAAAAAAATATTTAGGGCTTTTTTTGAAATAAAAAAGCAAAATAATTGGCTTACATCTCCTTGAAAATCATTCTTTTGAAGAATTGAAATCTTCGTTTTTAAATTCAGCCTCTGTTTTTATCCATACATCTTGTTGTGGGAAAGGGATTGTTATACTTGATTTTTTAAACTCCTTGTATATTTCTTTACGTATATCACTCAATGTCCTTTCAATCGTAAATATTTCTTTCGTATAAAAATTAAGTTCTACGATAATAGCCGAGTCGGCGTACTCTTTTAAAAAAACAGAAGGCAAATACGTCATCTTGTATTTATTAAAAGGTGTAATAACCCGTAATAACACATCCTCCACTTCCTTTATATCTGAATTATATGCAACACCAACTTGAATGCTAAATCGAACTGGTAGCTTCGAATCTGTTAAATTATCAACTTTATTGTTAACCAATTGAGAATTTGGAATGATGTGTAAATGATTCCGAATATCAATCATCTTGGAAGTCCTCAACCCAATATATTTCACCTTAAAATGCTTCCCATTTATCAATAAGATATCCCCCACTTCTAAAGTCCCATCAATTAATAGGATCAATCCTGAAAAAAAATCATTAAATGTAGATTGCAATCCAATTCCTACTCCCACTAATAAAGCCGCAGATCCTGCTAATAAATAATTCAATTTTAATCCTACCAAATTGATAATGGTAAAAAAAGCAATAATGTAAATCAGATATTTTACTAAAGTTACAATAGTATAAGACCTTCCTTCATCGACTTTCCGTCTTTTGAAATATGCTTTTAATACTCTTCGAACACCATAGACAATTAACTTGGTTAGTAGATAACCAATGACAATGAGTATAACAGATCGTACTGTAAATACAATATCCTGATTTATTCGAAATAACACATAATCAAGTACTTCTTGCATTCGAATGTTCTATGATTGTAGTCTGGAATATTCCATTTTCACTAAAATACCAATCATTACTGAAAAGAACAACAAGGCCGTCCCTCCTTTAGATAAAAAAGGTAGAGGTATACCTATAACTGGGCATATGCCCATCGTCATGCCAATATTGATGAAAAAATGAAAAAAGAGCATTCCACCTATAGCATATGCATAACGACGAACAAAAAGGTTCTTAGCCTTTTCTCCTATACTTAGTATACGATAAATCAATATTCCAAACATCAAAATAATCGTAAAAACTCCTAAAAATCCTTGTTCTTCACCCACAATACTAAATATAAAATCAGTCGTTTGTTCCGGAACATGATCAAGTTCCGTCATATTTCCTTTAAGGTATCCTTTTCCAGTTAACCCACCTGAGCCAATTGCAGTTTTGGACTGGATTATATTATATAGACTTTTTCTTGGATCACATTCTGAAGGCTTCAACCACACATTAATACGATCTTGCTGATGAGGCTTCAATACATTATTGAAAAAATAATTTGTCCCTACTGAAATAAGAGATAATAGAACAATGGCTGGTGCCAATATAGTAACTAATTGACGCATACGTTTAGACCACATATAAATGGAAAATACTATCAAAACAAGAACGTCAACAATCAATAACGTAATAAGAATAGATCTTCGTGAAACATTATCAAAAAAAGAATAATTTTCTATTGGAAAATTCCATATAAAAAGATGCGTTAAAATAAGCCCTATCACCAAGATTAATCCATTTCTCTTATACTTCAAATTTGCAACATAAACAAGTCCTATCGCAGCCATAAAAAGTGGAATCACGATCAATGGTTCATACATAATGGTTAATACAAAGGCTAAAAACAAACTTACAGCCGCAATAAAAAATCCAATGTTCAATCCTTCTCGATACAAGACGAGACTTAAGGCAAGAAAAATGGTTGCAGACCCTGGATCTCCTTGTAAAACAATTAATGCCATAGGTAGTACAATGATGCCAAAAGCGATCAAACGAGATTTCCACTTCCGTAAATCACACTTATAGTAACTTAGATATGCTGCTAATGCAAGTGCTGTAGCTAGCTTAGCAAACTCTGAAGGTTGAAAACTAAACCCAGCAAAACGAAACCATGAACGAGCACCTTTGATCTCAGGACCAAATAAATAAACCGCAATTAGCAGAAAAATAGCAAAACCATACAAAGGGTATGCAATGGTATTCCATATTTTCCAATCTATATTGGAAACAAGCCAAAATGCAGTAAAAGAAATAACAATCCATACAGATTGTGTAAACAAAGGAGATGCAGTTGAAAACGGATTACGAGACATTCCCTCTTCATAAAATGCAGCATATAACATTAACCAACCTACTATGACAAGGCAAGCATAAAGCGCAATGGTTAACCAATCATATGACTTATTGTATGAAGTAGACGCAATTGACATCTAAAGCGCCAATTCAGATTTATAAATTTTATCCCGCACTGGAATTGCACGAGGAAAATCAGTTTTTAATTCTCGCAAAAACGCTTCAAGCTCCATTTTATCTTTATAGGCCCCTACCTTAACTCGATAATAAGGTTGAACATGTTCCCATGTCATTTTTAAATATGGATATTGAGAACTAAACCTAGATCGTGCAGCTTCCATCTGTCTCCTATTATCGGTATTTATTAATTGGATGCGCCAACCATTAACATGATCCGTCGAATTCGCCAATGTTTTATAGTATTCTAAAGCTCTCGTCACTTCATTATCTTCGTTTATAATGATCTGCCCAAAACCAGAAGTGCTACTCATGCAAAAACAAAGAACACATATTATGATATTACCTATTTTCATATTCTTTCACAATTGATATACCTCTTGAACAACCAATACGGCTTGCTCCTCCAGATATAAAGCTAAGCGCTTCTTTTGAATTTTTAATACCTCCTGAAGCCTTTATTTTTAATTTTTTCGAACCGATCATAGATTGCCATTTTTTAACAACCGCTAGTTCTGCCCCTTTGGATGCGAAACCTGTTGATGTTTTGATAAAATCCGCTCCTGATTCCAAGCACAATTGAAGTGCTATTTCCGATTGCTCACTTGACAAATGAGCGGTCTCTACTATAAACTTAGTCAGTCCATATTGATTGTGCACAAGCTTATTTATAGCCACCATTTCATCCAATACCTCTTCATAAAGCCCACTCTGAATCAAACTTTGATTTACCACTATATCGAGTTCCTCCGCACCATTATCCATTGCTCCACGAATTTCCAGTTCTTTTATTTTTTTTGGGTTATAACCCAAAGGAAAACCGATAACCGTACACACATTAATGGTACTTGAAACTAAGATATCGCTTGCAAGTTTAACGTAATAAGGAGGGATACACACTGAAGCAAAATCAAAAGCTAAAGCTTCTTCACAGAACTTTTGAACATCCTCTTTTGTTGCTGTTGGCTTTAAAAGGGTATGGTCAATGTAAGGCGCAATGTGCTCTATTTCCCGTGACACGCTTTGTATTTTTTACCACTTCCACAAGGACACGGATCATTTCGGCCTACTTTCTGTTCTTGACGCACATATTGTTCCACCACTTTACGTGTTCTTCCTGCATTCTGTGCAGCAGATCTTGCCGCTTGCTGCTCTCTACTTGTTTGTGTCTTACTAAGATCCGTTTTTTGCTCTGCAGCTTCCCGTACATTATCACGAATAATGATCTTTCCTTTCATCAAATAAGAACAAACATCCTCATTGATCGCACCTATCACATTTTCAAATAATTTGAAAGCTTCCATTTTATAGATGACCAAAGGATCTTTTTGTTCAAACGATGCTGCCTGAGAAGACTCTTTCAATTCATCCATGTTTCTTAAATGCTCCTTCCAGTTTTCATCGATCAAGGCTAGTGTAACTGCTTTCTCAATCTCTTCCATAATCGCTTTTCCATCCGTTTCTACAACTTGTTTCATATCTGCTGAAACGGGAAGTGGATTCTGTCGACCATCTGTAAATGGAATCATAATACGCTTGTAACGATGCCCTTCGTTTTCATGAACATTCTTTATCGTAGGGAAGAGGGCATTGTTGATCTGCTCCTTTTTCTTCTCGTATTGTTCAATTACTTGTTGTTGATATTTATCAAGAAGGCGATCTATAGGTGCTTCATTCCATTCCGCTTCATCAATCTCAGGATCATACCCTAGTTTCAAGATGGATGTATTGATAAAGTCATCATACGTTCCTCCTTGCTTATAGGAAACTAAAATATCTTCCGTTAATTCCATAAATCGATTGTATAAATCAACCGATAATCGTTCTCCTGAAAGGGCATTATTTCGTTTACCATATATCGCCTCTCTCTGAATATTCATTACATCATCAAATTCAAGCAAACGTTTTCTTGTCCCAAAGTGATTTTCCTCTACTTTCTTTTGTGAATTAATGATGTTTTTCGTAATCCACGAATTCTGAATAACCTCTCCTTCTTTCAATCCTAGTCTATCCATTACTTTGGATACTCTTTCTCCTCCGAAAATACGCATCAATCGATCTTCTAAGGATACGTAAAATTGAGAAGACCCTGGATCTCCTTGTCGACCTGAACGCCCCATCAACTGTCGATCAACTCTTCTTGAATCATGTCGTTCCGTAGCAATGATGGCTAATCCACCAATGGACTTTATTTCATCAGACAATTTAATATCCGTTCCCCGTCCCGCCATATTGGTCGCAATTGTAACTGCTCCTCGCTTTCCTGCATCTGACACAATCTCTGCTTCACGTTGATGCTGTTTCGCATTCAATATATTGTGCTTGATTCCTCTTAGATTCAATATTCGACTCAACTTTTCTGAAATATCGACAGAAGTAGTACCCACAAGTACCGGTCGCCCTTCTTCGGAATAATTCACAATATCTTCAATCACTGCATTGAACTTCTCCTTTTCTGTCTTATAGATAAGATCATCCCTGTCGTCTCTTATGATGGGCTTATTTGTAGGGATAACAACAACATCTAGTTTGTATATCTCCCAGAACTCACCTGCCTCCGTCTCCGCAGTACCTGTCATTCCTGACAATTTATGATACATTCGGAAATAATTCTGTAAGGTGACTGTTGCGTAGGTCTGTGTAATTTCTCCGATTTTCACATTTTCCTTTGCTTCAAGAGCTTGGTGTAATCCATCACTATATCGTCTTCCTTCCATCATACGCCCCGTCTGCTCATCTACAATCTTCACTTGTCCATCCATTACCACATAATCCTCATCTTTTTCGAATAATGTGTACGCTTTTAACAATTGATTTGTAGAGTGTAAACGCTTCGACTTCTGTGTATAATCTCGAATCAAGTTCTCTTTCAATTCCGATTTTTGAGGGCCCGTCAATTCTTCATTTTCCTCTATATCTTGCATTTCTGATGTAATATCCGGCATAACAAAAAAGCCTTCATCAGCTTCTCCTTTGGCAAGATATTCAGCTCCTTTTTCTGTGAGATTTACGGATCTTGTTTTTTCGTTTATAGTAAACAATAAAGGCTCATCAGCAATATGCATGTTTTTCGATTGCTCTTGCATATAAAAATTCTCTGCCTTATTAAGTTCTTGCTTAACACCATCTTCACTCAACAATTTAATCAGAGGACGATACTTTGGTAAAGCACGGAATGCTCTTAAAAGTGAAAGACCTGCTTCTCCTTCATTATATCCTACAATTCCATCCTTAAGTAATTTCTTCGCTTCTGCTAGATAGGCTGTAGCTAATTTCTTTTGTTCTGAAAAAAGCTTTTGCACTTTCGGATTTAGTCCTTGATATTCTTGCTCTTCTGATCCTGTAGGTACTGGCCCAGAAATGATCAATGGAGTTCTTGCATCATCAATAAGGACAGAATCCACCTCATCTATCATCGCAAAATGATGCTTAGCTTGAACCAATTCTGCCTGTGATCGCACCATGTTATCCCTCAAGTAATCGAACCCAAACTCATTGTTTGTTCCATAAGTTATATCGCATCCATATGCAGCTTTCCTGCCTGGAGAATGTGGTTTATGCTTATCAATACAATCCACTGTAAGGTGAAGAAACTCAAATATTGGTCCTACCCATTCTTGATCTCTTCGCGCTAAATAATCGTTAACTGTGATAACATGCATTCCTTGACCCGTCAATCCATTTAAGTAGGCAGGTAGCGTAGCAACTAAGGTTTTACCTTCACCTGTTGCCATCTCCGCTATTTTTCCATCGTGCAACACCATTCCACCAATCAACTGAACATCATAATGGATCATGTTCCACTTTATTCTACCACCTGCGGCGTCCCATTCATTTGCCCATGTCGCTTGATCTCCATTAATGGTAACATATTCACGACCTTTTCCAGCAAGCTCTCGATCTGTATCTGTCACAGAAACAACCAATGAATCGTTTTCCGTAAAACGTCTTGCTGTTTCTTTCACTACTGCAAATGCTTCCGGCAAAATACGCTTTAAGACAACCTCAAGTGCTTTATCTCGTTCTAGCTTTATTTTATCAATTTGCTCAAAAATATCTTCTCTCGCTCCTAAGTCTTTTTCTTGTTCTGCTTGTGCTTTTAATTGAGAAATATCAGCATCAATATTTTTTAAGTGTTCTGCAATGGTCTCTCTAAATTCAAAAGTCTTTTGACGCAATTGATCATTGCTCAATTGTTGATATTCTTGAAAAAAACCATTTATTTTATCGATCACGGGAGTATATTCTTTAACATCTCTATCATACTTCGTCCCGAAAATCTTTTTAATAATATTTAGCATCTGTGCTTTTTTAATTGGATTGCAAAGGTAATGATAATTCCTAGTGCATAAAGTGTTCCATACCTTTAATATTGTATTAAACTTGCCATTATGGCAAGCCTTGCAATCTTAAAGATGAAAATATGTCCAATTTAGTAGGTCAAATACCCTAAATTGACACTTTTTTATGTTTCAAAAAACGCTTGACTTGAAGATAAGATTTTAGATCCAGCCCTAGTTTTGTTCCAATCAACAAAAGAAACATCGGAATACAAATAAAGCAAATCAATTGTAAAAACTCCAGGTGATGTGCTGCATAAAAAGAAAGGACTATAATTTGATGCACTAGCAACAACATAGCGGATATAAGGAAAAAAACCATAAACCCTGCTTTTATAGCTTTCAAGGTTTTTTTATGCGAACTTCGAATCGCATAAAATAGAATTTTCTTAGTGTCTTTTCTTTCGGGATTTATTTTCAATAGCTCCTTCGCATTATGAATGGACTTATCATATGCTCTTAACTGATAATAAGCAGCAGCTCGTTGGTGTAATATCTTTTCAAAAATCTGCTCTTCATTAAAATAAGAAATGTTGTGAAAGATTAATTTTTCAAGAAACACCTGAGATCGATGACAAAATTTTCCATACTCATTTGTCATAAACAGCGCCTGTAAGTAACCCGTCTCAATCCACATAGCATCTGCCAACTTCATGTTGTATATATCACTTTCATTCTGCTCGAAAAATCGCTTCTTATCATAGTATGCATGATCATCTAAGTATAGATACTTATTGTATAAACTTCTTAATCTTGTATGTGAAGATAACGGATTCATAATTTTCCCATTCTATACAGCACTGGTTTACTAGGGCTGACATCGAGGTTTAATGAAAGAATGCCAAGTTGTAACAAATATAATCCATCTTTGATTAACGAGGGGACATAAATCAACTCAGTTATTGTGTTAAAACGTTGAATGTCACCATCAAATCCCCAAAATGCCTTATGCCCGACTAATTTTCCTTCGTCTTCTTCACGATCAACAGATGGCAGGTCAATCAATAAATGTTGAACACCTCTTTTTCTTATTTCGAGTAAAAATTCTGCCGATACATATGGTGGATTTGTACCGCTATATATGCGTGTCTTTTTGGAATCGTCATTCGGTAAAGTACGAATGATGAGCGCTTTAGGTAATTGTTGTTGGGGACTTTCGCTTTGCTCGTCCAAAAGTTTAAAAACTTGCATGTCGATGATTCGGTCTCCATTTTCTTTTAGTTCAGGAAAACAAGTCAACAACATTGCTGGCATTACGCTTTTTCTGAGAACAGAGTGGATTGTGTCTTCAGTGGTTGTGATATGACCGTAACATTCTGTATGTGTTCCATTTCCATGTGGGTTAATCTTAAGGTTCATAAAATTAACTAGCCCCCCTTTTTGGGTTGAACCCAAAAAATCACCGCTTTCAACAGGAGTAGCGCTTACAGGTGGAGCATAAAAACAATTTGGATTATCTCCATTCGGATTTATGGGAATTGAAATATCAATTGGTTGGTCAAAATCTACAATAAATTGCTCTTCATTGTATGTAACTTCTGCTTTCATCTTTAATCTAACTTTTCCAATATACTCGAATCTACTAAAGAAGGTATCGTAACTTTTAACAATGGCTCTTCTTGCATTGCTCTTTTTATGGTAGATATAGCATGATCATTTCGCGCCCAGTTTCTTCTTGCAATACCATTATTCACATCCCAGTGAAGCATCATTTTTATATGCTTTTCCGACCTTTTACTCCCATCGATTAACATCCCGAATCCTCCATTCATCACTTCTCCCCAACCAACTCCTCCTCCATTATGGATGGAAACCCAAGTCGCTCCACGAAATGAATCTCCTATTACATTATGTACAGCCATATCCGCTGTGAAACTAGAGCCATCATAGATATTGGATGTTTCTCTATAAGGACTATCGGTACCTGACACATCATGATGATCTCTTCCTAATACCACTGGCCCATTTAATTCCCCATTTTTTATAGCTTCATTAAAAGCCAATGCAATCTTAATTCTTCCTTCAGCATCTGCATACAGTATCCTAGATTTAGACCCTACTACAGGAATATCCGCTTGCGCATTTTTAATCCATTGAATATTATCATCAAGTTGACCATGAATCTCTTTGGGCGCGTCAGCCCGCATATCAAGCAACACCTTTTCTGCTATTAAATCAGTCTTTTTTAAGTCTTCAATATCTCCAGAGCAACAGACCCATCGAAATGGTCCGAATCCGTAATCAAAGCACATTGGCCCCATAATATCCTCTACATAGGAAGGATAAATAAATTGATTCTTTTCATTGTTTTTCCAAACCTCTGCATCAGCTTTTCCCGCTTCTTTCAGAAAAGCATTACCATAATCCCAAAAATACATTCCTCTTTCGCTAAGGGTATTGATAGCCTTCACATGACGGACAAGTGTCTTCCTGATTTCCTCGTCAAATTTTGCTTTATCTTCCACCAGCAATGTTGATGCTTCTTCAAATGTATACCCTACTGGACAGTACCCCATGTCATCAATATTGTGTAAAGAAGTTTGATCAGAACCCAAAGCAATTTTTATATCTGATTCTACAACGGCCTCCCATAAATCCACGATATTCCCATGAAAAACCAATGCAATCCCCTCTTTTTTGGAGCTTGACTCCTTCATCGCATCAAGTAATAAATTTACATCTGAAAAGACGTTTTCTTCTTTAATATACCCATCTGCAATTCGTTGATCTATAGCATCACGATCTACTTCACCAAGCACGCCTACGCAATTGCATATAATAGCTGCGAGCGCTTGAGCTCCACTCATCCCTCCTAATCCTGAAGTGATAAAAATATGTCCGGACAAATCATCAATTCCATTGAGGCGCCCTGCATTCAATAAGGTAATAGTTGTTCCATGAACAATACCTTGAGGTCCTATATACATGAATGACCCAGCTGTCATTTGTCCATAGCTTGTAACACCTAAAGTATTGTATCTATTCCAATCCGATTTGCTGCTGTAATTTGGTATCATCATACCATTTGTTACAACGACACGAGGAGCAGAAGCGTGGCTAGGAAATAAACCGAGAGGGTGTCCGGAATACAAAACAAGGGTTTGCTCATCCGTCATTTCACTAAGATATTGCATGGTAAGTAGATACTGTGCCCAGTTCTGAAATACTGCACCGTTTCCTCCATATGTAATCAATTCATGTGGATGTTTAGCTACCAACGGATCAAGGTTATTCTGAATCATCAGCATAATTCCAGCGGCCTGTTTTGATTGATGCGGGTATTCTGTAATTGGTCTAGCAGTCATTTTATAATCCGGACGGAATCTGTGCATGTAAATACGACCATACAGCTTTAATTCATTTCTAAATTCGATGGCTAATTCAGCATGCCAATCAGAAGGGAAATAGCGCAATGCATTTTCGATTGAAAGCTTAAGGTCATCTGTTGAAAGCTCTGAAATATTTCGTACAGGAGCATGACTTACAGTAGGGTCAAGTTCTTGTTTTGGAGGCAATTGAGCGGGTATTCCTTGAAGGATAGAAGCCTTAAAATTCATTCCTTTGATTTTTGTTCGCGAAATTAATGAAGTTCACTCTATTTATTCCATTTATGATGTTATAGTTCACAAATTTCGCCTGACTATACGTATAAATACGCACTTTAAAAAGAGGAATACTACGGTGAACAGAATCCAACAATATCTTGAGCTTTGTATCACTTAAATATTATTCTAATAACCCAAAAAAAAATTAAAACTATGGATCCATTTATAGGTCAAGTCATTTTATTTGCAGGTACGTTTGCTCCTAGGAATTGGGCATTCTGCAATGGACAACTTCTAGCTATTGCATCTAATCAAGCCTTATTTTCAATTTTAGGCACAACATATGGTGGCGATGGTAGGACTACTTTTGCACTTCCAGATTTAAGATCAAGAGTTCCATCAGGTGTAGGAACAGGTCCCGGATTAGGAACTACGAGTCTAGGAGAGAGACTAGGAAGACCTAGCATCCAACTTACTGCGGCAAATTTACCAGCTGCGAAAGTAACTATTCCTGCTTCAGAGGACGATGCATCTTCAGATGAACCATCAGGTTTAGCGATGGCTATTTCAGAATCTAATCTATATGCAACCGCTACAGCTGGAACATCAATGGCGGCAGGAACATTGCAAGGTGGAAACCAACCTTTTGATGCGCACCAACCAACACTTGGTATGCATTACATTATTTGTTTAATGGGAACTTATCCATCGCGTTCATAAACAATTTATCTCAATTTTAAGAAGCCTATAATTATGAAGAATCCATTTTTTATTATCTGTTTGATCTTGTTTGTTAATGGTCATCTATGGTGTCAATATGTTGAGAGTTTCGACGTTGCAAATAAAGGCATCATTCTGGGACCGTGTAGTACAAATGACCCAGTTTCATGTATATCAACAGATTTTAGTGGTGTAAACTGGTCCATTACTGGAAACCTTAGTGGAATTGATTCCGAAGGACTGAAAACAAACAGTGGAATTTTATTGTATGAAGATGTAGATGAAGAGGTTTGTTGGGAAAGTCCCTTGCTCAATATATCGACTGCAGGAGTTATCACTTTCGATGTTGATTTTTCTATTCCATCAGGAAGCACTTGGGATAATTCAACTACTCCTGGCAGTACGGATTACATGAATGTACAATATGCCGTAGATGAAGGTTCATACCAAACGATATCAAATATTAATGGATGTGCAGGAAGTCCATACACCTTATCGGGAGCAGGATGTGGTGGATTAGCAGGACCTTTTTCTACTACAATTACATCACCTTCTATAATAGGCAGTTTTTTAACTATTCGAGTATGCGTTGATCTCAATGCCTCCTCAGATGATGGTCATCTAGAACAAGTGGCGATTGCAAATATGAATGTAAGTGTTCCTGTTTCCTGGTCAAGTGTGGAAGTACATAAAGGTGAACGAGCACCAATTATTACATGGTCTACAGAAATGGAGGAAAGTACGGAACGATTTGAAATAGAACGATTGAATCAGGCAACAAATACTTTTGAAAAAATAGGAGAAGTGCAAGCTGCTGGTTTTTCTACTGAAACTCAAGCGTATGAGTTCGAAGATCAAGTTTATAGCTCTAGTCAGCAATTATACTACCGCATCAAGCAGATTGATTTTAATGGAGTGTATGACTTTAGTGATATTGTTTCTTTGAGATGGGAAGAAAAAGCGAAATTAATACAGCTCTATCCAAATCCTGTCTCAGAACAGTTTACTATTCAGGTAAGTAGAGAAATTCTAGAAAACGTTCATTCTGTAAAAATTTACAATATGATAGGCGCCCTTGAAACCCAATTGAATTATACCCCTTCACGTAATGGTGCACCAATACATGTAGGTTTTCTTCCTGCTGGAATGTATTACATACTACTAGAAGATAATCAGCAACAAGTAATGGGAGCTGGAATTCGCTTTAAGAAATTATAGCGAGATCCAGCTCATTGGTTCACTCCATCTAAACTTTATTACATACCTCATACCATGAAAAACTTTCTTTTTTTCATGGAAATCGAATTTATAATAATACCTTTAACTGAACCAAATACAATTAAAATGAAACCAATTATTAAATTCCTTGTGGTGTGCTTTATCACCAGTATGATTTTATCCTGCAATGACCCAGCTAAGAAAGAAGATTTGACGGACAACAAAGCAGGCGACACATATCTTACAGGAGGAGCTAACGATACCACGACAATTTCCCATGGAAAATTCGATACCATGCGAACAACATGGAAAGAAAATTTCAGAGCCTATATGCAACATGATTCCCTTCATTATTTTGAAATGCCAATTGCAGATTTAAAAGCTGTCTTGAATGAGATTAATGTAGATGACACGCGTTTTTATTTAGGTATGGATATTAAAGGTAGAGATACATTTCCTCACATTATGTTAGTTGGAATGAAAAACGGACAACCAGATTGGTCCATAATTGGTGATTATTCGAAGGCTTGTCCGCCGATATGTAATTGAGCTTAGAGGAAATAGGATATAATGGAATTGTCCTATTAACAGCACTTCTCGCGATAATTGCGGGAATATTTTACAAAAGATCGAATGCTGTAGAGAGAAGTTTTTCTATCTACATACTTTTAAAGGCGATCTTTGAATTCATTGCTGTCTTATTAGGTCAACTACTTGATAATAATCTAGTAGGGTTGCATGTATACACCTTACTCCAATACATCGTATTAGCTTTTTTCTTCAAAAGCTGTTTGAAGTTATTTGAGAAAGAACTTAATATGAGGTATGTATTAATTATAGGCATATTTTACATTGTTACAAACAGCATATTCGTGCAACCTATTGATACCTATAATAGTAATTCGCGACTTTTTGTAGAGATGTGCATGATATTTTGTTGTTTGTATTTATTTAGACAATTGCTCTTGAATAGGACATATAATACTACATTAATGAGAGCACCTGTTACTTTTATTAGTGCTGTCTTTCTAGAAGCATCAGGATCTATGATCTTTTATTTATATAGCAATAGAATTGTTGAAATGCACATGAAATACTCAACCTTACTTTTTGGATTAAGATTACTGGTAAACTATCTAGTTTTATTGTTAATAGCCTATGGTTTATATCAAATATATAGCAAACCTACGGTATCAAAACGTTCTGCGACATGAACGACAAAGAGCTTTTTTGGATTATTATTATTAGCTTCCTTATTGTAATTGCTTTAGCGATTGGCATTATTGTTCTCTATAAAGTTTTTGAGAGTAGAATATTAACTGAGGCCAAAGAGGCGCATCAAAAAGAGTTGGACCATAAAAACCAACTCATTTCAAATACAATAGAAGTTCAAGAAAGAGAACGGCATAGAATTGCAAAAGATTTACACGATGATATCGGATCCAAACTTAGTGTTGTCAATCTAAACCTCAATTTATTAAAAGACTCTATAGAACCTAGCGATAAAACTGATATGATGATTGATCATATCGAACTTTCGTTATCAGAAAGCATTAAACATACTAGAACCATATCTCATAATCTTCATCCACCTATACTTGAAAAATTTGGTTTAAAAAGTGCAATTGAATCATTAGCTAATGAGGTCACAAGAACTGGTGTTTTAAAAGTACACGTAGATTCAGTCGAAGAGTGGAAAGAATTTAGTAAATCAGAGGAACTTCATATCTATAGAATTGTGCAAGAACTCATTCACAACACAATAAAACATGCGAAAGCAAGTGATGTCCATATTAAGGTTGAAGATCAAAAAGGCAATATGACATTACAATATTCTGATAATGGGAAAGGGCTACAAAATGCAGAAAATGGCAAAGGTCTAGGATTATCAAGTATAGAAACAAGAGTAAATTTATTAAACGGAAAAATGCATCTGGATACCAAGAGAAAAAAAGGATACTTAATTACATTTAAGCTTTAATCATATTATAAAATGGAAGTACCCATATACAATATAGCCATCGTAGATGATGAAGACCTTTTTAGACAAGGCTTAGCTTTGATGATCAATAACAATGATAGATTGGTGGCAGGAATTTCATCATGCAATGGAAAAGAATTTCTGGATGCACTTGAAGAATCAGACACTTTACCTCATCTTTTGTTATGTGACTTGGAAATGCCCGTAATGAATGGTGTTGATTTAACAAAAAAATTGGTCGCTCAATTTCCTCAAATTAAAATTGTAATCCTATCCTCTCATTACGAACCATCCCTTATCCTAAAAATGATGGAAATAGGGGCGTCTGCATTTATGCCAAAAAATGAGAAGCCCGCTGAATTTTATAATACGATTCTCAATGTAATTGAAAAAGGCTTTCATTATAATGATTTTGTAATTCAATTGATTCGTGAAAAACTACATTTTGGACCGAAAAAAAATAAAACCTCATCTATTGCACTTACAGAAAGAGAACAAGAAATATTGAAACTCATCTGTGAACAAAAAACCAACAAAGAAATTGCTGAAAAAATTTACATCAGTTCCAGAACAGTAGAAGGACATAGGAAAAATCTACTTGAAAAAACACATTCAAAAAATACTGCAGGTCTTATCATTTTCGCTATTGAAAACGGTTATTTTGATGTTAGTATTAAGAAAAAATGGATTTAATATAAAATGGCGATGCTACATACTAATTACAAATAAGTGAGTCCAATTTATTAAATTGAGGCATGAAAACACTCTAAAATCAAGTAATCTAAGATTTATTATGGTATCGTTAAAGTTTCAGTTCATTTTTGGGCTCGAGCCCAAAATAATTTTTAGCAATCCTACATAAAAAAAGCCCATCTATAAAAATTTATAGATGAGCTTC
>JAHDGD010000061.1 GCA_020627825.1 Saprospiraceae bacterium | reverse complement strand
TAATAGTATTATTGGTTTTAAAGATACATATAGATGCATTTCTAAGAAAATCTTAATTGAAAAGACCTTTGGGCGAAAGCCAAACAGAAAATAGCTATTTAGATGAACGGCATAAAAAAAGACTCTTGATCTTCTACCAAGAGTCTCTACGCTAAAACTATACAAGACATTTTTCTTCGTTCATGTTGTTGTCTTGTATAGTGCACATACCGTGCCAAAATGTAAAATTTCTTACATATTTTTTATAGTTATATTCTTAAATGTGTAAAGAATTGAAATAGAGAGCGATTTACTCTAAAAAAATATACCATTGAATTTTTAAATGGGATACATATTATTTCAATTCCGAAGGAATGATCGTACTATCTGGTGTACTTTCGATTTGCTGCTTTAATCGAACCAGATAATCCTTTCGTTTTTGCTTAATAGAATCCGAAAATAGGACACCCATTGCATGGTTAATCCAAGATGTAAACCGAATTTTTTCAGAGATTTTTATCCTTGTCTTTTTAGTCTTCCCTATAAAATGAAAACTTGATTCTATCTCCATACCTTTATGCAACATATATGTTTCAAGTGAATCAAGCGAGTTCTCATACACTACTTTTCGTTCGGAATCAATATATTCATTTATATCGAATCCCGCCATATCATCAAAATTGCGTTGAACATTTCCATAAGCTTTAGACAATGGGGCATACACATCAATGTGATCTTCAAATGAAATTTTCTGTACAAAAAGTGGGAGACTAAGGATTATTCCTGCAAACAACAGGATCAACAAACTAATGATCCTCGACCCTTTCATTAAATCGTCTTTAAGGCCTTGTCCAAATCAGCTATCAAATCATCTGGATCTTCCACACCTACACTGATTCGAATCAAAGAATCTGTTAAACCTACTTTCAACCGATCTTCTTTCGGTATAGATGCATGTGTCATACTCGCAGGATGACCAATCAATGACTCCACTCCTCCGAGTGATTCTGCCAATGTGAAGTAATGGGTATTACTCAATACGGTGTATGACGCTTCTTGTGTATTCTTTTTCAAGTCAAATGAAATCATTCCACCGAAATCTTTCATCTGTGAAGCTGCAATCTCATGCCCTGGATGTTCTTCTAGCCCTGGATAATAAACTTTTGATACTGCATCATGCCCTTGCAAAAAGTCTACAATCTTTTTCGCAGAATCACATGCTCGTTGTACTCTTAAGTGCAACGTCTTGATTCCTCTCAAAATTAAAAAACAATCTTGTGGACCTGGTACAGCACCTGATGCATTTTGGATGAATCTCAATTTATCATGAATTCCATCGTCTTTCATAATCAAACATCCATGCACTACATCACTATGCCCTCCTAAATACTTTGTTGCTGAATGTAAAACAATATCTGCTCCTAGATCCAGTGGATTTTGTAAATATGGACTACAGAAGGTATTGTCTACTAATACTTGCACGCCTTTATCTTTTGCTATATCACAAATCGCCTGAACGTCAATAATCTTCAACATAGGGTTCGTTGGTGTCTCCGCCCATATCAATTTTGTATTGTCATTGATCGCATCTTTCAATTCTTGAAGATTGCTCATATCAAGGAAGGTACATTTGATCCCATACTTGGCATAAACAGCCATCATCTGACGATAAGATCCACCGTACAAGTCATTCGTACTGATGATCTCGTCTCCTGGTTCCAACAATTTCATAACCGCATCTTGTGCCGCTAATCCACTTCCGAAACACACCGCATGTTTTCCATTTTCTATACTTGCAAGATTTGCTTCCAGTGCTCCTCTTGTAGGATTCTGAGTTCGTGCATACTCATAGCCTTTGTGCACACCAGGCGAATCTTGTTTGTACGTTGATGTCTGATATATAGGTGTCATCACTGCTCCTGTTTGAGGATCAGCAGAAAGACCACCATGAATTACTTTTGTTGCAAATTTCATTGTATCATTTTTTTCACTTGTTGCCTAAGAACAAGTATAAAAACTAAAAGAACTAATTAGTTTAACTTTTATGCTAAATTGAGGTGAAAAAGCTATTTGCCTACACATCGATATTTGCATATTTTGCGTGAGATTCAATAAAGGCCCTACGTGGTGGAACTTCGTCACCCATCAAAGTAGAGAATGTTTTGTCAGCACCAATTTCATTTTCAATAGATACTTGCTTTAATATTCTCGTTTCAGGATCCATCGTTGTTTCCCATAATTGATCGGCATTCATCTCACCAAGTCCCTTATATCGTTGTACTTTAATACCACTTGCTGCTTCTTCACTTCCTCCACTATAAGCCTTGATCGCTTCTAATCGCTCTTCTTCATTCCAGCAATAACGGAATTGTTTCCCTTTCTTCACTTGATAAAGAGGTGGAGATGCTATGTATACATATCCATTTTCTACAAGCGGCGTCATATACCTATAAAAGAAAGTCAATATCAATGTAACAATGTGGGAACCATCAATATCGGCATCACACATAATGACAATCTTATGGTATCTCAATTTATCGATATTCAATGTCCGTTCACCATCTTTTTCTTCTATACTTACCCCAAGTGCCGTAAATAAATTTTTAATTTCTTCGTTTTCGTAGATCTTATGCTCTAGCGCTTTTTCTACGTTCAATATCTTACCTCTCAAGGGCAGAATAGCCTGAAAGAATCGGTCCCGACCTTGTTTCGCTGTACCTCCTGCAGAATCTCCCTCTACCAAAAATATCTCTGACTCATCTGGATTTTTCGAGCTACAATCACTCAATTTTCCAGGTAATCCTCCACCAGTAAGAACCGTCTTACGCTGAACCATTTCTCTGGCTTTTCGAGCAGCATGTCTTGCCGTAGCAGCAAGAATCACCTTATCGATGATACGTTTTGCTTGTTGTGGATTCTCTTCTAGATAATGCTTCAACACATTCCCTACACATCTTGAAACAATTCCTGTAACTTCACTATTTCCCAGTTCTCCTTTTGTCTGACCTTTAAATTGCGGTTCTGGAACTTTAACTGAAACAATAGCCGTTAATCCCTCTCGAAAATCTTCTCCACTTATGGAAAACTTCAACTTATTGAAATACCCATTATCTTCACCGTATTGCTTGAACAATCTAGCAAGTGCTCTACGGAATCCATTTACGTGTGTTCCGCCTTCTCTCGTATTGATGTTGTTCACAAATGAAAAGATATTTTCTTTGAAACTGGTATTGTATTGCATCGCAACCTCTACCTCTACATTATCTTCTTTCCCTATGACATGGATAGGGTGTTCAATCAATGGTGTTCTACTTTCATCCAAGTACACAACGAATTCTTTCAGTCCACCTTCTGAATAAAACTCTTCATACTTATACTTTCCATCTTCTACTACCCGTTCATCTGTCAACGTTAGCTTTAATCCCGAATTCAAATAAGAAAGTTCTTTTAATCGAGCTGCAAGCGTTTCGTACTTATAAACTAGTTCTTCGAAAATGGTAGGATCTGGTAAAAAGGTCACTTTAGTACCCGTTTCACTCGACTCTCCTACTACCTCTACTTCTGTCTGAGGTTTTCCTTCACTGTAGGACTGTGTAAAGATTTTACCATCTCTATGAACTTCCGCTTTTAAATCAATTGAAAGTGCGTTTACACAAGATACTCCTACCCCGTGAAGACCTCCAGATACTTTGTACGTATCTTTATCGAATTTACCACCAGCGTGAAGAACAGTCATCACAACCTCAAGGGCCGATTTTTTCAATTTTGCGTGCATTCCTGTAGGAATACCTCGACCATTGTCTCGCACAGAGATGGAATTGTTTTCATGGATTGTGGTATGAATCTCTGTACAATGACCAGCTAAATGCTCATCTATAGAGTTATCCACTACCTCCCAAACCAAGTGGTGAAGACCTTTGGAATCGGTACTTCCTATGTACATTCCAGGTCTTTTCCTTACCGCTTCTAATCCTTCCAACGCGGTAATATTACTCGCGCTATAATTTCCTTTATTTTCGCTCATATAGGCGTTTTAATTTTAAGGCGCAAATATAATAAAAAAGAGCTGTTTTAAAGAGCTTTCAAGCGCCTTAATGCCTTATTTGAGATGTTTTTATGTATTTGGAATTTTTAATTCGTTGAGGGTCTTATAAATGAACCTTTTATCGTTTTTCTTTTTTGGGCTCGAGCCCAAAAAAAATCCTTATGCACTATGCACCTTATTTAAAAATCGAGATCCTATTGATGTCATAAAAACTTTTGGACGAAAGTCCCTTACATTTAATAACGAACTTCATATGTTAACTCATCCGACTCATAATAATCAAAGGATAAGACATCCCATTTGGTCTGAGCATTTAAATAATATTGCACACATTCTAATTCACCAGTAAAAGAGGCTAAATCGAGCTTTATACGTCTTTGAAAAGAAACGGCTGGATCAATAGCTATGCTTTCTCCTTGAAAAGTAAAGAGTTCAAGTTCAAGAAGGGGATCATCCACCGCATAAATATCAATATAAAGGAGCGGTTGAAAAACAATATCAAAAGTGTAATCATTACCAGCTGCAATCACAGGATACTCATTACACGACAGATTCTCATCCGCTCTTGACCGGTCCGAATAAATGAATCTTCGGTTTCTAAAATTATTTTCATCCTCGATAAACTCTGCATAAAGTTCAGCATCGCATTTTTGTGAAAATTCAAATTCAAATACCCCTTCTTCTTCAGTCTCTTCGCTTAACCATTTCGGTCTACAAAATTGAGGCTCAAAACCCGAGCAACTAATGGTTTTAATATGGATAGTAGCTTCAGATAACCGTTCACCTGAAATAGCGTGAGTTACTGTTCCATTAACGGCTACTGGAAGTTCGTCCGAACAAGAGCATATTAAAAAAAGAATGGGGAGGACCAAAAAGGTCATGAAAGCTGAACTATATTCAGCAGTTCTTTGGATACGTTTCATTTTATTCGTTTATAGGCTTTATGGGAAAAGCATAGTATAAAGTCCAAGAACCGTTCCAATTTTTAGAATGGCGAATAAAATCTATTACTCACGTTATTAATAAACTCATTTTAATCAGCATAAAAAAGCGGTTACATCCTCAAAGACATAACCGCTTATAGTTTTTGTGCAATACCCTATTCATTAATGTGTTGGTAATGAATTGGAATTCATAGGGTATGACAGGTGTTGATTAATGGGCAGATTAAAAGATGACTCCTACTCGGAACCCCATACGTCCTAGAGGTGCTAATTGTGTTCCATCATCTGGAGTAAATTGTACTTTAAGTCCACATCCGATAAATGATTCAAACGTAACATTGTTAAATCGAGTAAAGATCAACCCTAAATCAAATGTTGCAGACCCATAATTCGAAACAGTTTCTTTATAAAATTTATATCTTTCATTTCCAACATTCAGACCAGGAGCAATGTAAAGACTATTATAAAAACCTCTTTCTGAAATACTGTAAGTCGATTTTCTTTTGTGTAATTTTAATCGAGATGAAAATTGCTTATATTTTGTGTCGTCATAAGTGGTATTTCCATAAATAAAATCTGTTGAAGCAGCAATAAGATTTGAAACTTTACCTTCTAGTTCTACTGAAACATTATCTACAATAAAGATCTCCACTCCTCCACCGAAAGATTCCAAAAAAGGCATTGTTGGTGAAACTTTAATATTTACTCTTTTAGACTTTAAATCTTTTTGAACAGTTTCTTGAGCTGAAAGTGTCATGGTTGTGAAAACAAGTGCGATTAATAATAGTATATTTTTCATTTTATTTATTTTTTAAATTTAAATATTGTTTTATCGTTTTGATGACTCAAATATCTGAATCAAACAAGCCTTGTTTTTTACCTATTTCGAAAAGAATATATATAGATTTGTATTATATGTGAATTTTATTGCTCTATGGAAAGTACTCTATTTTGGAATTCTGAGAGCTCTTATTGGTATTGCAACTTTTACCAAAAAATATCTATCCTAATATAAATACGGTATGTTAAACCTGAACAGGATAGGTATTATCAAAAACAAAAAACATTAGCATTTCTGTGAAAAAAAAGACTTCTTCACGTTTTGGAAAGAATACACGTTCTTTGAACATAGATATAATTAGTTTGAAAATACGGGTATATTGACTGAAGAAAAAAAGATCATTAAAAAAATTAAAGAAGGTGATAGAAAAGCTTTTGAATATTTATATACCATATATATAGACATGATCTTTAATACGGCTATAAGTTACACTAAGAATGAGAAAGATGCTGAGGAGATCGTACAAGAAGTATTTATAAAAATTTACAAGAATATACAATCGTTTAAAGGCGAGGCAAAACTAAAAACCTGGATTTACCGAATTGTGATCAATACATCACTCAATTACATCCATAAAAGAAAAAGATTCTCAATTTTTAACAAAGATCATTTCGAGCATGAGTCTATTGACTTTGAACATCCAGGAGTTATTTTAGAAAATAAAGAAAATGCAACCATATTGTTTCAGGTAATGAATGGATTACCTGACTTACAAAAAACAGCTTTTATACTTAGTTACATTGAAGAGCTTCCAAGAAAAGAAGTGGCTTTGATAATGGATACTTCCTTGAAAGCAGTTGAGTCATTATTACAAAGAGCCAAGAAAAACATGAGAAAAAAAATTATGAAAGATTATCCTAACCGAAGGAATATTAAAAATTAATTGTCAAATGAAAAAAGATATGTCTGAAGACAGTGAAAAATGGGTTGAAGAAATCCTAACGAGTATGCAAGGCAGTAAAAAGGCTTATCCTTCATCTGATTTGTTTGTCAAAATTGAACGACGAATTGATAATAAGGAAGGAAAAGTATTATTTTCAAGCTTTAATGTTACCGCAATAGCGGCAACGGCTATTCTTGTTTTATTCAATATAATAGCTATTCAGCAATATAAAATGAAAAATGAATCTTCTGCTAACTATTCTGTAATGGCCAATCATAATTATAACGAATCTATCATTTCAAATTATAAAATTTACGAATGATGAAACAATTGCAATTTTTTAAATATGCGACGATTAGTTTAATTCTTTTAAATGTCATCCTTTTAGGTTTTCTTTTATTTAAACGCCCTCCATTTCCACATAAAAAAGATAATAATCAAAAGAATGCAAAAGAATATTTGAATTTGTCCAAAGAGCAAAATGAATCTTTTCTTAAACTTGCTAATCAACATATACAAGACATGAAAGATTTAAATGAACAGCAAAGAGATCTATTAAAAGTGTACTTTGAAGGACTAGTATACCCAAATGATAATCATACTCAAGATTCTATACTATTGAAAGTGCAAGATGTAGAACGTACTAAAATTGAATCCACATATCAACATTTTACTGATGTTAAAAAATTATTAGATCCTGATCAGCATAAAGGATTCGAAGTCTTTCTAAACCACGCTATTGATAGAATTTTATTAAAAGAGAAAAAAAGATCACTTCCCCCGAAGGATAATTAAAAAGAATTGGTCTAATGAAGTAAATAAATAAAATAGACTTATGACTAAATTCCTTTTTCTCTCCTTTTTTATACTACTTCTTGGATTTTCTGCTTTCTTCGTATCTTCTTGTGATCCCGATAATTCATGTACTGAAATAACATGGTACGAGGATGCTGAAGGAGATGGACTTGGGAATCCGAGTGTTAGTTTGGATTCTTGCGAACAACCTGAAGGTTATGTAACTGACAATTCAGATACAGATGATACAAACGGAAGCAATACACTTCATGAAGCATTTTCGGAATTTGACTCTGAAAACTTCATCATTTACTTAGATGGAAACGAAGTAGTCATTGAATCCAATGGATGGCCAAACCATACCTCTCCATATTGGTCAAATACAACAGAACGAGTTGCTATTGACCCTATGGGGAACACTTTAATAACACCAGCTGCATCTGAAAATCATCCACTTTTTGTTGAGCCAACTGCCACAACTTATGAAGATATGGCACCAGGAAATATTGACGATTTTAATGGTTCTTATACTTTGAGAGTGCCTACAAATCCATCAACTGCAACGAATTCAAGTGCAACTGGACTTGGTCCAATAGGAATTGCTATTAGTGGTGCTATGATTTACAATGACGAAGAAGGACCAAATGTACCTCTAGATAATGCAGTAGTGTCATTAGATTACACTGCTGCTCATACAGGACCACAGAGTTATCATTATCATCTCGAACCTAAAGCTTGGTCAGACGATGACAATAAATTAATAGGCATCATGTCTGATGGTTTCTTCATTTACGGAAGAAGAGATTACGATGGAAATTATCCAACGGATTTAGATGAATCAGGAGGGCATTTTGGCCCTACTCTACATAATCCTGATGGAGAATATCATTATCATATTCAAAATGAAACATTTCTAGGACAATATTATATCATATTCCCAGGAGACTTCCAAGGTACACCAAATGATATTCAATAAGAATTTTTGGCATTTAATCTTCCTTTTTTTCTTGAGCTCTTGTGCGAATACAGAATACGAAAACAAACTATTCGTCAAGTCAAATAAAATAATAAATAAGGATTCATTGATACTGGTGCCCGAGAAAGGATTATTCTTTTTCGAAGGTAAACCTTTTTCGGGCATTAGTATGCTCTATCATTCTGATGGATCACCTTCAGAAAGAATTGAATTTAAAGAAGGTAAAAAACATGGAATCAGCACCAAGTTGTTTGAAAATGGAACTTTAAGTTTCCAAAGCAGTTTTTATGAAGGAAAAAAAAGTGGATGGACAAAAACTTGGTGGTCTAATGGAAATTTACGATCGGAATCATACTTTAAAGATGGTCTTTCTCAAGGTATACAAAGGCAATGGTATAAAAGTGGAGCGCTTTTTAAAAAAAGAACTATGGTAAATGGAAAGGAGGAGGGAATGCAACAATCTTGGCGTGAAAATGGAAAAATATACAATAATTATGAAGCTAAGAATGGTCGGATTTTTGGACTAAAAAGAGCTGCTTTATGTTTTGAATTAGAAGATGAAAAAATTAAAATTAAAAATTAAGTTTCTGTTGCTTATTATCCTATTTATGGGCTGTAATGATAAAAAGGTAAAAACAAGTAGAGTACCTACATTACCTTATTATAATGAAGCAACATTCACACCCATATGGCTTGAAGAAAATAATAATAAATTAAAAGATCTTCATAGAATTGGTCCCTTTAGTTTGATCAATCAAGAAGGAGAAATTATAACGGAAAAAACATTTAATGATAAAATTTATGTAACGGATTTTTTCTTCACAACTTGTCCAGGGATCTGTCCAAAAATGACAGCAAACATGGAAGTTCTTCAAGAAGAATTTCTAGAAGATGATGATATTCTTTTATTATCACATACCGTTACACCTGAAATGGATTCTGTCTCAGTTTTGAAATCTTATGCAGAAAATAAAGGTATTATTTCTTCTAAATGGCATCTTGTCACAGGAAGCCAAGAAGAAATATACAGAATGGGTAGGCAAGAATATTTTGTGGAAGAAGATTTAGGGCTAACAAAGGATGCAGATGAATTCCTGCACACTGAAAATTTTATACTTGTAGATAAAAACAAACATATTCGAGGAATTTATAATGGACTTAATCTTACTTCAATTCATCAATTGATTGCGGATATTAAAACGCTCAAAAAAGAGTCTTAAGGGTTCTTAATTTATCCTTTCAACTTATTAGTAAGTTGGAAATATAAATATGGCTGAATTTAACTCATATTTATTGGCTAGATTTAAATTGTTAATTTTCATTTTTAATTATGTGAAAATATGAGTAATACAAAATTTGGCACTTTTCAAGAACTCATTGAACTTACGAATGAAGACTTACGTCCTATTGTGATCCGATTAAAAGAGCTCATCATAAACCTTCACCCTGAAGCAGTTGAAGTGGTAAGATTGGGTGAACGGGCAGCTACTTTTGGGTTGGGACCCAAAAAAATGAGTGAAGGATATGCTTATGTTCTTCCGTATAAAAATTGGGTAAATCTTGGTTTTTATAAAGGGGCCGTTCTACAGGACCCAAAAGGTCTACTCGAAGGTGCAGGAAAAAATCTGCGTCATATTAAAATTCATTCTCTTTCTGATATAGAACTTCCCGAAATAAAAGCACTCTTACTAGTTGCATATGAAGAACGAAAAGAGGCTTTAACCCACATTATGCAATAGAAAATCTATTCTGACCTAAACTGCCTTTGAAATAAAAGCTACGCCAACTTTTGCTCACTCACCATAGTGGTGACTATGATTCATTCGCAAAAATTGTTATTTCTTCGGCAGTTTAGTTCTCATAACGAAGTTCTATTACATAATGCGGGTTTAAATAAGAACTAAATAATTTTTAAATTCTAAAAATATACCGTTTGGTATATTTTTGTATTTTTGTTTTCATGTTAAAATCAGAAAAGACACGCTTGCATATAATTCATACAGTAGCTCCTATCTTTAATAAAAATGGATATGCCGCTATGAGTATGTCTAAAATTATTGAAGCTACTGGCTTTACAAAAGGAGCAATCTATGGCCATTTTAAAAACAAAGAAGAATTGGCAATAGAAGCCTATAAACATTCCATAAGAATGGTATTAAGTGATTTAAATGGACATGTTGCCATGGGGAAAACTCCACTTGAAAAACTGTTTCGTATTGCTTCATTTTATGAAACTTATTATGCTTATATCCAAAAAACAGGTGGTTGTCCTATTTTAAATATTGGTGTAGATGCAGCACATAAAGAAAATGCCCTCAATACCATTGTTAGGTCCTATAATGATAGAATGCTCGATCAGTATATTCAAATTATTGAAGAAGCTAAAAAGAAAAATGAAATACATGGTGCCATTAATAGTACAGAATATGCAAGGCGATTTTTCTACATGATAGAAGGTGCAGTATTTATGTCACACTTAATGAAAGATGACTACTACTTAAAAGACGTAGCTAAAACCGTAAAAAAAATTATATACACCGAATTACAAACATAAATTTTTTTTCATCAAAATATACCGATTGGTATATTTTAAAACTAAAAACATGAAACGTAAAAAAAAATTAGAAAGTACCGTTAAAATAAGATTCCAAGACTGCGATCCATTCAACCATTTAAATAACGCAGCATATTTTAATTACCTCATTAATGCTAGGGAGGACCAAATCATCGACGCATATGATTTAGATGTTTATCGCCATGGACAACAAACTGGAAAAAGCTGGGTCGTCTCTTCACATAAAATAGCTTATATCAAACCCGCTCAACTTATGGAAAAGGTTCATATTACCTCACAATTAATACATTTTGGTGAAAAACATTTACTAGTTGAAATGAGCATGTGGAACATAACGAAAAGTGAATTAAAAGCGACATTATGGAGTTCTTTCGTATACTTCGATATACGTAAAGCTACTATAGCTATTCACAGTCCTGAACTCATGAACATCTTCAAAGATGTAGTCCTTCCCCTTGAAATATATGATTTCGATAACCGAATTAATGAATTGAAAGGTTTAACTAGTTAAACATTCGCATCGAATTCTTCAAATTATTTTGAACTACTAGAATACATGCCGCGGTATAACGGAGGAAACTTAACAGTGTAAAACCACTATTAACAATTCAACACCGCACCGAAGAGATTTAGCCAATTGCTTTTTGGGCTTTAAGCCCAAAAGGCATCAAATCTTTACGTACACGGATCAACACGCCATGAAAAAAAATTTGGGCCCTGAGCCCATCCCAAAAAAACTTATTACCTTTTCTCCTGTATTACTTGAGCTAAAGATTTACTTGTCACCTTGGATTCAAGCCAACTTAAAGCATCTAAATAGGTCAATGAAACTTTGTGAAAAGGATTCTTTTTTAATTCTATAATCTGATCTCTAGTTTTAATCATGATTTTTTTATGTTCAGATTTCTGACTTACAGCTATATTAAGAAAACAGTCCTGTAATATTTCTTGCAACGGATATAGGTTTTTTCGTTTCCCGAAATACGTCTGAAACGAACGAATAGAATAATCAAAAATATCTAGATTTTTTAACTCATAATGACACATTAGGAAAAGAAGTCTAGCATATATTTGAAGATCTTCACGTAACTTCGGTAGTTCGTTATTGACTATTTTGTTCAGATAAAATATAGCTTTAGCATAGTGCTTAGCCCCAAAATGAATCCAAGCAATTTTGAAATAAAAAACAAGAATTCTGTGTTCATCTAGATTGTTCTTGTATCGTTTAATACGCTTTAAGGACTTATCGATTATGATTTTGGAATCAATGAATTGCCCCGAAAGAATGATGTGATTCAACCGGGCACTATGAACATAAAGGAATGAAATAATCTTAGTAAGTTGGTTAAAGCGATTGTAGTTTGTATTTCGATAACGTTCGATTTTTTCAAGGTATACTTTGAGTTTTTGTCGATCTGCTAAGTGATAACAGGAACTCAGTATATAATGATAGGCGCGGAAAAATATATCGATATCTTTTTCAATCAACTCAGGGTTCTGCTCTAGAACATGCAACCATTTTTCCGCATGTTGAAGGGAATTTTTGAAATCGAGTAAAATGTAGAAATACCAAACGTAGGATTGTTGTAAATACACCTTTTCCAAAGGCCCAAGAGTATAAAGATCAATATTTTGCAAGGCTTTTTCAATTACGTCTTCAAGTTGATCACGTTCTTCCTGATTCTGACAATGTCCACGTTCTAAATAATAACCATGAAGTTGTAATCTTAAATTGCTTAAGCGAACGGCAAGGTCTAAGTGATTCTGAATTTTACTACTTTCGGTAACCAACTTGATAGCTTTATCCTTTCCGCTTCTCGTAATATGTCTACTTTCAATTTTTTTCTCAAATTCGATAATAACAAGGTGCATATTATACAGATGATATTCTTCTGCTAATTTTTTTCCTTGACGCAACACTTTCAAAGCTTCATTATATAATCCCCTTTCATAAAGTATATAGGCATAATCGATGAGACTACGAACTTGGATATTGGGTTTTTTCGAAACAGTAATGATCCGAAGGCTTTTTAAAATTTGAGTATATAGGTGTCTTTTGAGATTTGACAATTGACTTTTTGTAAGCTCAAGTCTAATAAGTAGTGTAGACTCATCATATGTTTCCATCTTTTCTAATAGATCAAATAAGTCAATAAACTTCAAATTCGTATAGGCATGATTACGGGATGAATACAGCTTAAAATTTCTTTTTTCTGCTGGAGTCAAAGATTGAATGAGCCTTATTAGTTCTATTGTTCGAGATATAGGCATAACAAAAATAATTTTATAAAATACTGCATTTCAATTTTTTGTGAGATAAACTAATCATTAAGACATAACAAAAATATAATTTATTTGATTTTTAATTCTATTCTTTGGTTATAGCTTTAATCCCGCAGAAAAATCCTGTTGAATGAAAAAGTTAGAAGCTATAGTTCGGTCTTCAAAATTTGAATTAGTTCGTGAAAAACTACACGAAGTAGGGATCAACTTTTTCACTTTTTATGAAGTAAAAGGGTATGGCCATCAAGCGAGTGCTAATATTTCATATCGAGGGGCAGTATACGATATGGGTTTTATAGGTCGGATCAAAATAGAGCTTATTGTTTCGGAAGAGTTCTTAGAAACGGCACATCAAGCGATAAAAGAAGGAGCCTATACAGGTGAAAAGGGAGATGGGCTTATAATAGTTTCTGATCTGTTGACTGTCACTAATATCAGAACCGGATTGAAAAATGGAGAATCTATAAATAAGTAGGCATGGATGATATTCAAATAAAAAATGAAGTTGAAATCATGGATCAACTTAGCACTGCGTTGAGGCTTGCCGAAGAAGCTCAAAAAGCTACTGAGACAAATGCTTTCATGACTAACAACTTGTGGATTCTTGTTGCTGCCGCAATGGTCTTCATAATGCATCTAGGATTTTCCATGTTAGAAGCAGGGTTCGTACGTAAAAAGAATGTCGTAAATATTCTATTTAAAAATACAATGATCATTGCAATAGGATTGTTGATCTATTGGTTTGTAGGATTTAACTTGATGTACCCAGGAGTTAATAAAGGTGGATGGTTTGGGTTTTCAGGATTTATGTTGTCTCCACCAGATGGAGGAATGACTGCTGCTTATGCGGATTACACGTACTGGTCTGATTTTATTTTCCAAGCAATGTTTGCGGCAACAGGTGCTACCATCGTATCAGGTGCTGTAGCAGGAAGGATTAAATTAACGTCTTTTCTGTTGTTCTCCATTGTTTTTGTTGGTTTAATTTACCCGATCACGGGGTTTTGGAAATGGGGAACTGGATGGTTAGATGCTAGAGGGTTCTATGATTTTGCTGGATCTACATTAGTACATTCAGTAGGGGGATGGGCTGCTCTTGCAGGCATTATCTTACTAGGACCTAGAAAAGGAAAGTATACGGAAAGAGGTACTAAACCTATTCCAGGACATTCCATGCCACTCGCTGCATTGGGAATCTTTTTATTATGGTTTGGGTGGTACGGTTTTAATGGGGGATCTGTATTAAGTGCTGATCCAGAATTAGTTTCTTTAGTATTTACTACTACATCTTTAGCTGCGGCAGCTGGAACTGTAGGGGCATTTTTTACAAGTTACCTAATGTTTAAAACACATGATTTATCCATGGTTATGAACGGAATATTGGGAGGACTTGTAGGGATAACAGCGTCAGCAGATTCTGTATCTGTAAATTCAGCTGTACTGATTGGATTGATAGCAGGAATTCTCATTCCTTTATCGGTAAGCTTCTTTGAAAAATTAAAACTAGATGACCCTGTGGGAGCTACCTCTGTTCATCTAGTTTGCGGAATATGGGGAACGCTAGCTGTTGCAATATTTGGACAATTTGATGAAGGAGTTGGAGAATTCTCCGATCAATTAATAGGCATCCTAGCATGTGGAGCCTTTTCATTTGTTGTATCGTTCATTCTATTTTATGTAATAAAGGTAACTATGGGAATTCGAGTAGATGAAGCAGAAGAAATAAAAGGACTAGACTATGTAGAACATAAAATGTCTGCATATAGCTAAATAAAAAACGTGTGTATTAATTTCATTTTAAATTAGGTGAATGATGATTTAATTGGATTGTATTATGAAGAATCAAAATGCCCATCAATATGGACTTTATAACCAAGAACTCGATCGTGATTCTTGTGGAGTAGGGTTGATAGCAAACTATCAAGGACACAAAAGTCACAAATTGATCGACGATGCGCTAACTATGCTAGAACATATGGAGCATCGAGGCGCGTGTGGAAGTGATCCACATTCGGGAGATGGTGCGGGCATTTTGATTCAAATTCCACACGAACTTTTGAAGCAAGAAGTTGCTAAAAAAGGCTTGCAATTATCGAACCCAGGGAGCTATGGCGTGGCAATGGTCTTTCTCCCAAAGGAGGAAGCTAAAAAGCAATTTTGCTTAAACAAGATATATTGGTATTTACATAAATTTGATTTTGATGTTCTGTGTCAACGACGGGTAGAAGTTCACTCGGAAATTCTTGGTGAATCGTCGTTTGACACAGAACCCTTAATGACCCAATTCATTGTTACACCAAAGACACAAGGGTTATTTTTCGATCTTGAAAAAGCATTGTATTTTTTAAAGTCGATCATCATGAAAGCTGTTTATTTTTCAGATGAAGAGCTGGTAGATGACTTTTATATTGCTTCTATGTCGTCCAAAACGATTGTCTACAAAGGGCAATTAAACGCTACCCAATTGCGTCGATATTTTGTGGATCTTCAAGATACATCACTTACTTCAGCCTTGGCTATCGTACATTCTCGATTTTCAACCAATACGGTGCCGAAATGGAAACTTGCTCAACCGATGAGATGTTTGGCCCATAACGGCGAAATCAATACCATACAGGGCAACTTAAATGGCTGGAAAGCACGTGAGAATGATATGGAAAGAAGTAAAGTGTATAGGGAAGAATGGCTTGAAGCACTTCCCGTTTGCGACCCCTATTTATCCGATTCAGGAAATTTCGATAACGTCATAGATTTTCTGATTAGAACAACACGATCCATCCCTCACGCTATGATGATGTTAATCCCTGAAGCGTGGCAGAATGACACCAATATGCCAGAATATAAAAAAGGATTTTATGCGTATCACGATGCCATAATAGAGCCTTGGGACGGCCCCGCAGCCATTTGTTTTACGGACGGAAATCTTATAGGCGCAACGCTCGATCGGAATGGCCTTCGTCCTCTTCGTTATTCTTTCACTACAGATCATGAATTAATAGTGGCTAGCGAAGAAGGATGCCTTCCCATAAATCAAGAAAAAATACTACATAAAGGTAGACTGCAACCGGGCAGAATGTTACTTGCAGACTTAGATGAAAAAAGAATCATCTCAGACACTGAAATTAAAGAGGTCATCTGCAAAAGACATCCATATGCGCAGTGGGTTAGGACAAAAACAAAACAATTGTCAGACCTTTCTCAAACCACAAATGAAGAAAAGGAACAATTACCCTCATTGCTAAAAAGACAACTGACCTATGGGATGACCCTGGAAGATAAAGAGGTCTTGTTAACTGCTATGATTCAAGATGGAAAAGAACCTTTAGGTTCTATGGGAAGCGATATTCCATTAGCTATTTTTTCCAAAATGAGTCAACATATATCACACTATTTCAAACAACAATTTGCTCAGGTTACAAATCCGCCTATTGACCCTATTCGAGAAAATTTCTTTATGTCCCTAGAATCCAATATCTGTTGCGATGGTAAGATTCTAAATGTAAACGAAAGCCAAGCTGTAAGTATCCGTCTGAAAAGTCCCATCTTATTTCAATCAGAATTCAATCAGTTGAAACACAGTAATGATTTAAGATTTCGATCTGCAGTAATCTCGACGTGTTATGAAAAGGAAAGCAAACTGACTCAAACCATTTTTGATGTAAATCAAAACATTAAAGAACAGATTCAAACAGGCAAAAACATCATCATATTAAGTGATAAAGCAATTAGTGATGTAACGCTTGCTATTCCGTCTCTTCTTATCGTTTCTGCTGTTCATCATTTTCTTATAAAAGAGGGACTAAGAAAAAGAGTTTCGCTGATTATGGACACAGGCGATACATGGGAAGTCCATCATTTTGCTTGTCTCCTTTCATATGGAGCTGATGCTATTTATCCACATGTAGCGATGGACACAATCAAGTCTATGGACGACAATAAAAAGAAGGTATCTAAAAACTTAGAAGCCTATAAACATTCCATTGAGAAAGGACTTTTTAAAGTGATGTCCAAACTAGGTATCTCTACTTTGTCTTCTTATAAAGGGGCTCAAACATTCGACATAATAGGACTTTCTCAAGAAGTTCTTGACCTATGTTTCAATGGAATTCCATCGAGAATAGGTGGATTGACCATGGAACATATAGAAAAAGTACAAACTCACAAACATCAACTGGCATTTCACCACCAGTTAACAGACCTTCCGGATAAAGGACAATACGCATGGAGAAGAAATGGCGAGTATCATTTGTTTAATCCTAAGACCATTCACTTATTACAACACGCTACTCGAACAAACAATTTTAGTGTTTTCGAACAATTTACAAAGGAGATAGACTCCTTATCTCAAAATGCTTCAACCCTTAGAAGTTTTATTGATTTCAAGGAAAGAAGTCCTATTCCGTTGAGTGAAGTGGAAAGTGAAGAAAACATCATGAAACGTTTTGCTTCGGGTGCCATGTCTTTTGGATCGATAAGCAAGGAAGCCCATTCAACATTAGCTATCGCCATGAATCGAATAGGCGCAAAGAGTAATAGCGGGGAAGGTGGAGAAGATGAAAAACGATATGAGCATTTACCTAATGGTGATTCGGCAAAATCTGCTATCAAACAAGTAGCTTCTGGTCGATTTGGTGTCACGATTCAATACTTGAATCAAGCCAAAGAAATTCAAATCAAAATGGCACAGGGTGCTAAGCCAGGTGAAGGGGGTCATTTACCAGGTAAAAAAGTTGATCAACATATCGCGAAAGTGCGTCATTCAACCCCAGGCGTCGGGCTGATTTCTCCACCTCCTCATCATGATATCTATTCCATTGAAGACTTAGCACAACTGATTTTTGACCTTAAAAATGCAAACGAAGAGGCTAGAATTTCCGTGAAATTAGTATCTAAAAATGGGGTAGGTGTCATTGCATCAGGCGTTACAAAAGCACATGCTGATCACATTCTCATCTCAGGTTGCGATGGAGGAACAGGTGCCTCCCCTTTGTCATCGATAACACATAGTGGTCTTCCTTGGGAACTCGGATTAGCTGAAACACATCATACTCTAATTAAGAACGGGCTGCGAGATCGAGTAACTTTACAATGTGATGGTCAAATCCGTACGGGTAGAGATCTTGCAATCGCTACGTTACTTGGTGCTGAGGAATGGGGTGTTGCTACAGCAGCTTTAGTGGTAGAAGGGTGTATTTTAATGAGAAAATGCCATTTAAATACCTGCCCAGTAGGCATCGCTACCCAAGATGAAGATTTAAGAAAGAAGTTTGAAGGAAAAGTAGAGCATCTTGTGCATTACTTCCAATTCCTCGCTCGAGATTTAAGAAATATAATGGCATCACTGGGATTTCGAACCATCAATGAGATGGTGGGAAGAGCTGATGTATTAAGAACAAGAGGCTTATCTAGTCACTGGAAATATTCGCATGTAGATTTATCAAGATTATTGTTTTATGCCAAGCCATTAAATGGTCAAAAAGCTTATAAAAATAAACCTCAAGATCACGGCATAGCTAATGTACTTGATAGAAGATTAATTAACCTCAGCCAGCAAGCGATCACACACCAACTCCACAAAGAAGTTCATAGTGAGATTAATAACACCGATCGAGCTACGGGAACCATGTTGTCCGGATTTATTGCAAAACGATATGGATCAAAAGGATTACAGGAAGAAAGTTTACAGTATACTTTTTCTGGTTCGGCTGGTCAAAGCTTTGGTGCATTCTTGATCAAAGGTATTCGTTTTAATCTGCAAGGAGCAAGTAATGATTATTTTGGAAAAGGCTTAAGCGGTGGAAAATTAGTTGTTTATCCTGATGAAAAAGTCATTTTCAACCCAACAAAAAACACCATTGTGGGGAATGTATCTCTTTACGGAGCTACAAGTGGGAAAGCTTTTATCAGAGGAGGAGCAGGTGATCGATTTGCCGTTCGAAACTCAGGGGCTCAAGCAGTTGTAGAATCCATTGGTGATAATGGGTGCGAATACATGACAGGAGGAACAGTAATCGTTTTGGGCGATTATGGTAAGAACTTTGCTGCTGGAATGAGTGGAGGAATGGCTTTTTTATATAAAGAACAACAGCTCAATACCGTTCATATCAATCAAGAAATGGTGTCCTTAATGGATTGCTCTAGTGAAGATCTACTCACCATAAAGTCTCTTTTAGAAGAACATTTCGAATGTACATCTAGTAATCGGGCACTTGATATATTAAACGATTGGTACAATCAATCACATCAATTTGTGAAAGTAATGCCAATTGAATATCAAAAGGTACTGAATATGAGTAAAACGAATATGGAGCACAATAAAAAGATCGGGTAATGGGTGATAAATTAGGGTTCAAAAAACATAAAAGACACGCTCCACCAATGGAAGATCCAGCTCACAGAGTGGGGCATTTTAAGGAATTTGTAGGTAAAACCAATGAGAAGTTTAGGCAAACGCAGGCAGCTCGTTGTATGGATTGTGGCGTTCCATTTTGTCATTCAGCTTGTCCACTTGGTAATCGTATACCCGATTTTAATCATGCTGTTTTTAAAGGGGATTATAAAAAAGCATATGAGCTTTTGGTTTCCACAAATAATTTTCCGGAATTTACTGGTCGGATTTGTCCAGCACCTTGTGAAGCATCATGTGTACTAGGAATCAACAACGATGCAGTTTCAATAGAATTTATCGAAAAGTCTATAATTGAAAAAGCATATCAAGAAGGATGGGTTCAGGCACAACCCATTTCGATAAAAACAGGAAAAAAGGTGGCGATAATTGGATCGGGACCTGCGGGTCTTGCGGCTGCGGATCAATTAATTGACAAAGGACATGACGTTGTTGTGTATGAAAAGGCAAAACATCCTGGAGGATTGTTGAGATATGGTATTCCCGACTATAAACTGGAGAAAAAGATCATAGAGCGAAGGATCAACATCATGAAACAAAAGGGTGTTCAGTTTACTTGTGGAGTGGAAGTGGGAAAAGATCTATCGATTCACCAATTGCATAAGGATAATGATGCTGTTTTATTAAGCGGAGGTGCTGGTGTTCCTCGAGATTTGCCGATTGAAGGTCGTACGCTAAAAGGAGTACATTTTGCGATGGAATATCTGGGATGGAACAATCGACGAGTGTCTGTCGAATGTGAAAAAGAAACCTTTGATATAACAGGCAAGCGTGTAGTGGTGATTGGAGGAGGAGACACAGGTTCGGACTGTATAGGAACATCGCATCGACTAGGAGCATCATCGGTTATGCAGATCGAATTACTTGCAAAACCACCAAGTGAGCGAAGCGTTGATAATCCTTGGCCACAGTGGCCGATGACCCTTAAGACATCAAGTTCCCATGAAGAGGGAGGACAGCGAGAATGGGCGTTGTCGACAAAACGGTTTCTTACTGAAGATGGAAAGCATGTTTCAGGAGTAGAAGTGGTAAAACTCCGCTGGGAAAAAGATGCTGAAGGTCAACTAAGGATGACGGAAGTAAAAGGAACCGAACATACGATAGAATGTGATTATGTATTTCTAGCAATTGGCTTTACAAAGCCATTATATGACGGGATGTTAAAAGATCTCGGTGTTCAATTAAATGAACGAGGACATGTCCAGAGTCAAGACTATATGACCAATATTCAATGCGTTTTTGTAGCTGGCGATATGCGTATGGGCCAATCATTGGTCGTCCATGCGATTGCCGAAGGGCGAAAGGCTGCCAGAGCTATTGATCGCTTTTTAAAAGGTAAAGTGGATCAAGTTCAATATATGAATCAATCTGTACTGGCATTATAGAAGTATGGGGATTTGGGTTGGGACCCAAAAAAGTGGATGTTCTGTGTCTGTTTTTCATAATGGAATCATGCTGGATCTTAAGGTAA
>JAHDGD010000002.1 GCA_020627825.1 Saprospiraceae bacterium | reverse complement strand
AATTTATTTCACACAGCATTATTCCTAAGAACTATTTTTAAGATGTATTCATCTTATAACTTTGAATTGCAAATAGTTTAATTAATCGAGTATTGTTATCATATTTCCATCTTTAATTTTTAGAGTACCAAAAATTAGATTTAAATCATTTATTGTTAAATCAGAATCTAGGATTATCATTTGATTGGTTCCTTGGATATTATCTAGTACAAATTTATTCCAGATCGAATTATTTAGCTTAAAAGTCATGTCATTTTGAGGTTCTCCATTAAATGGCGGAAAGGTCTTTATTAAACTGTCATCTGCTTCTACTGATGCTGTATTATGAATATTAACTGTAGGTTCATTTACTCCTGTTCCATGACCATTGATTGTGATAATTGAAAAATTGGCATTTAAACTACAACCACTATCTATTTTAAAAGTGGATTCATCTAGTAAAGAAGGCACAAGACCCGTTTGCATTGTCACAGTATCCAAAGTCAACTCACCACCGTTGATTATATGAACCTCTTCATAAACATGTAACTCACGATTCCCATTAATACTAAGGTCTTTTACCCTCAATTTACCGCCATCTATATAGATTCGATCAGGTCGAAATCGAAATGGTAGATTTAGTATAGCTTCTTGATTTGCATTTTTAAATAGCATCGTTTCAGCAGTTCGATTTCCTGGAAAAAAGATCTCTTGTTGTCCTTCAGCAAAACTATTATCATCAAAAATTAACGTATCATAAATTGAAATAGCCCCTGTTCCGGCTGGACATGCACCTGAACCGAATGACCAGTTTTCTTCATCATCCCATGTGCCAGTCCCTCCTATCCAATACAAGTTTCCTTGATCTACATAGGTGTTAAAATCAATACCAGTGTTTCCTCCTGCATCTATACTTGATGGAGCATTAATGCGTCCTCCTTCAATTACTAAGTTGGAAAATGTCAAAGGGTCATTAACACATAAATTTTTGGATAATTGTACTTTTTTTATTCCACCTTCACCCATAAGAAATGCTGTAGAATAATTAGAGATTATTGAATCGTTCACTGTAATGCCATCTGTATCTTTAATTTTTAATCCAGCATTAGGATGTTCAAAAACTAATTTATCAACTGTTAATTGCCCTGTCGAAATATTCATAAACCCTACGTCTACATGTTGTTCACCTGCTAAAACTAGTCTTTGGATATAATGTTCTTTTTTGAGTATAGGAATGATAATGTCATTCGTAAATTTTAGTTCTTTTATATTTCCATCTTGTATATCAATAGATGATCCACAAATTATTGTAGCCATTTCCGCATTGTATTCCACTTGATCAGGTTGAGAACCAAATAAATCGAAAGATTCTGCAATATCTAATGTACTTGAACCAAATTCTAATACGATAGAGTTAGATAAATTAGAAGGCGTAATGGTGAAACTACCAGATGTTGTAATGTCAAAATTATTTGTAAAAAGAGTTCCTTTATTAATATTGAAATCATGACATGAAAGAGGAGAAAGTAATGAAATAGTTGCATCGTTTATCTTGATATTAGGTAGTGATTTTCCGCGCGAATCAAATTCTACATCTGTTCCTAAAACGTTTATTGAATTTCCTGTACCTGGAACTATATTCATATTATCATTTAGGTAGAAACCACTAAAAATATTGATATCAGAGTTTTGATTACCCAAGAATCTCAATTCAACATTTGAATAATTTGTCGCATTCCAAAACAAAACGTTTGAAGCAGCAGTAAAATTAGAGGGAATAGAGACAAATGAATTGTTAGCAGTAAAGCTCGAGTTATCAAATATTACATTGTCTTTAAGTGTAGGTAAACAACCAGAAGTATTAGGAGATCCTCCTGAAGAATTTGACCAATTTGATGGGTCATCCCAATGACCTGAACCGCCAATCCAATAATAATTGATGGATGTAGGGGCTGTTATATTGTCCCATTCATTGGCAGTAACTAAGACGATACTATTTAGGGCTTCAAATATTGCGTTACCTGCTGTTTTTACATTTGTAATCAAACAGTTTTCGACGGTAAATAAACCACTTGCTTTATCAATAGTATAATCAAAGGATTTTGTATTGTTTATAATTAATAAGTCACCACAAATAGATGAATTATTAAGTATGAAATTTCCCATGATGTTCATTGTACTATTCGTTGTAAAAGGAGATAATAATAGTCCATTTGTTTGGGCTATTGTCAAATTTCCTTGAATAATAATGTCATCTCTTATTTCAGCTTCTAATTCGGTATCAATTATTAATTCGTCAATAACTCCATCTGTTTCAATTGATGGAGGAAGTATATTTTCTGGATGATCGTACAATACTACAGTATCCATATTCTCTTGTCCTATCCTTGCTGAGCTCGTCAATAATTTAAAATCACCCATGATAGTAAGTAAACCATCATTTTGAGTAGAATTGAAATTCTGACATTCAATGATAGATCCACCAAAATCTAAAGTAGATGGAATACAATTTTCCGTACAAGTTCCTTTTGCATTGAAAGATAAACAAGAAATATCGTGACCATTTGTGATGAGGTTAGCGTGAGTAACTTTTATCTCATTAGAAGCTACTATAGTTGACAGTAATTCAATTGTTGAATTTTCTTTTTTTGCTATAAGATTAAAAATATCGATTTCTTTCGTATCGATAATATGATTACCCTCATTAGGGACATTCCATAGCCAAGTCCTATTATCTGTATGATCAAATGTTACATTATTTGATAAAATAAGATCTCCGTATATAAAAACTTCAAGCTTATTGTTAATTGTAGTACCTGTAGAAGTGAAAATGCACGAAAGAAAAGGATCTATAAAATGTAAATCATGAACCAAATATAGTCCTACAGGAAAATTTATGACTGAACTTGAGTTTAAGCCCGAATTGGAGTCGAAAATTACATTATCATATGCACTTGGTAAGCAACTCAGATTTGCTGGACCTCCACTTGATGATGAAAAGTGAGATAGATCATCAAAATCTCCAGTCCCTCCTATCCAATATATATCATTTATGGTTCCTGTTGTAAATTGTACTCCTGTAACGTTACCATTATCAAGACTGTTTGTTGCTGTGAATTGCCCTGCACCGATTGATGTTAAATTTGACAAGATGAGCTCATTTAAGCTTTGACTGCTTGATAAATCTATTGTTCCAAGACTTGAAGAACTTGATCCTTGAATAGAAGTAAATTGACAAGTTCCTATTTGGTTGATTGTTCCATTTATATCTAAGTGAGCTCCAAAGTTTAACTGTATAAAAGACCCCTTTTCAATATTTAATGTCTGATTTATAATGATCAAATTGGAAATTGACAAATCGTCTGTATTAAATAAGTTTAAGGTATTTACAGAACCATTTATATTATTTAAGGCATTTATCGTTTGATAAATAGGACCAGGCTGAATATTAACTTCTTCAAAATCAGCATCAGCTCCGAAAGACATAGAAGATGTTGTAATTTCTGAACCAGTCATTGTTAGAGAAGTGCGATCTAGTTCATTTGAAAAAATTTCTGAAGTTATCATGGAATTTGAAAAATTTGCAAACGAGTGCCCATTATCACGTAGGTAACAAAAATCAACTATTAGATTTTTTTCATTAGAATCAAAAGTACCATTTAGCAATTCAAGTCTATATGCCTCGATATTGCCCATTAACTCAACAACTATATTATTGTTGTTAATATATAGACGAGGCCAAGAAGTTGATGAAGGAAAAATATTTTTTGTTCCATTACCTACTAAAATAATGTCATAATTAAAAGTGGATTGTGCGTCCAGAAGACTATTTCCCATAAGGTCCCCACTTACCAAAATATCAGAAGAAGTTAATGAACTGGAGATTATATCAACTTGCTCATCAATGCCTGAGAAATCTAGATTAAGGCAATAATGTTCGTTGTTATCAAGTGTGACACTACTCATTGTTGAAAAACTATTCGAATCGAAAATAGCATTATTATTAGAAGTAGGAATAGATGCACCACCTGCACCTCCTGATGTTAATGACCAATGCGAAGTATCATTCCAATTTCCAGAATTGCCTACCCAAAATCGATCTTGTGCAGAACTTGAGTTTAATCCAATGAAAAACATGGCAATAATAAAGAATACGTTTACATTCATTATACAACTTAATTTATAGTGGTAAAAATACAAGCTGTTGATTTTTGAATGTACACCCAATAGGGTGAAATAATGGTTAAGCCAATACTTAGGTGAGCTTAAGATTTTATTTTTTAAATAATAAACAACCATTTACGTCACCAAAACCAAAGCTGGCCGAAATTGCAACGGGGATAGACGTTTTGAATAGTTTTCTATTTACTCGGGAAGGTGAGATTTCTTTGATTACTTCATCATGTAAATCTTCGCAATTTATAGAAGGATAAATGACGTCATGATGCATTTGCAAAAGAGTTGACACAGCTTCAATTGATCCACTTGCACTTAAACAGTGCCCAATAGTTGATTTAGTGCTGTTGATGTAAGGGAAGTCAGACGCACTAACATTCAATGCTTGTTTCCAATTCGCAATTTCAAACCCATCCTTTGTTGTAGCTGTTAAGTGTCCATTTATATACTTGATTTTATTGCTTTCTATCCCTGCTGAATCTAGTGTGTTAAGAATGCATTCTTGAACAGCTTCACCATTGGGTGCAGTCATAGACCCGCCGTTTTGATGACCACCTGAATTTGTATATTCTCCTATAATTTCTGCATAAATCTTTGCACCTCTTCTAACAGCGCTTTCGTAGTCTTCAAGAACCAAAGCTCCTGCTCCACTGCCCGGAACAAAGCCCTTTGCTGAAGAGCTTAAAGGTCTTGATGCTTTAGAAGGACAATCATTACTAGTTCTGTTCATGATTCTCATAGAATCAAAACCGCCCCATATATATGGTCCTTCCTCACTAGTACTACCTGCCAACATTTTTGTAGCGTAACCGTGTGCAATTCTTTGATAAGCTAGTCCAATACTTTCGGTCCCTGTTACACAAGCAGAACTATTAGTAGTTACCTGATTGCCAGCGCCAATTTTTCCACTCAAAAATGCACTTATACCACTCGCCATTGTATTGATTACAATTGTACTTCCAAGCCTTCTCACTTGTTGATCATCTACTTTGTAAATAGCTTCACGAAAAGTATCAACTCCACTTATTCCAGCTCCAAAAATAATCCCTGTTTCACGATCTCTTTTTACTACTTCCGTATTCAATCCAGCATCTTCCCATGCCATCATACCCGCAATAATTCCATACCGTATACTTTTAGCAGCTATCAGCCGCTGGTCCAACGCTGACATATATTGATCTAGAGTTTCCTGCTTTAAAGGTGGGATTCCTGCTACTTGACATGAAAATTTTAAAGCTTCCAATTCTGGAATGAATCGAATGCCTGATCTGCCATCACATTGCGCCATATGAAAATCTTCAAGTCCAATTCCATTTGGGGCCACGACCCCCATTCCTGTTACGACAACTCTTCTTTTATTCATTTTACTTTATTTCATCATTCCTGCAATTTCACCTGAACAAACTACGTCAGTATTTTCATTTAACATCTTGAATGTACACTTCAATTTATTAAACCTAAAGTATAGCTTTTCAGCTATTACTGTTACCTTTTCACCAGGAAAAACAGGCTTGATGTATTCTATGTTTGACGAACTCATTCCAAATTTGAAATTTGAATAATCATACGTTTTACCCAATAGGTATATTCCTAGACAAGCCAGAGATATTTGTGCTGCACATTCCGTTAATATCACACCAGGTGTTACGGGATTTTCTATAAAATGGTGTTGGTAAAAGGTGAGGTTTTTATTGAACGTGTATGTACCTTTGATACTATTTTCGTCAACGAAAAGTATATCATCTACAAATAGAAAATCGCTCCCATAAGGTAATATGTCTTTAATCCATTGCATTATCTAAGATGTTCTCCCCCATTTACTTTTAATACAACACCATTTATCCAATCTGCTTCTTTTTTACATAACAAGTATAAAGCATCTGCTACTTCACTTGGTAAAGTCAATCGATTATATGGATTTCTTTTGATACTCCACATTTCTAATTCTTCACTATTGGGAATTGCTCTGAATGCCTTAGTATCGCAAGTGCCAGCCATTATGCAATTCGATGTTATACCAAAAGGGGCTAATTCTAATGCTAATGATCTTGAGATTGATTCTAAAGCCGATTTAGCAGCTGAAACAGCAGCATAATATTCATGAACTTTGGAACTACCTTCGCTGGTAAATGCAATAGCTCTTGCTTTATTACTAAATAAGCCATTTTGTAAGATGTGTTTTACCCATGTATAATAATTTACACCCATAGCATCAATCGTAAGATTAAAGTCACTTGTTTGTAGTGCGTGTTCACCAATACTCTTCTTTAAGTTTCCTTTTGCAATGGAATGCAATAATAAATAGATGGTGTTCTTTCCAGTAATTTCCTTAATATCTTCTATTATTCGTTGCATTTTCTCGCTATTCAACGCATCTGTATTGAAACTTTCTACACGTACGAATTTCCGTAATTCCATGAATACATCTTGTATTTTATTCATGTCTGACTTACGATCTCTATGAATCAGAATAAGATTCATGCCATGTTTTGCAAGCTTTTTTGCGCTAGCAAGACCAAGACCTGAGCTTCCACCAAGAATAATCCCCCACTTGCCAGCAAATTCTGTACTGTCCTTTACCATTTTAATAAAACTCTTTGCGCACTAAATCCAGGACCGAAACTTAACATTAAACCATATTCTCCTTTTGGAATTTCTCTTTCCATGAATCGTTCCAATACATACAAAACAGTTGCACTTGACATGTTTCCATATAATCTCAATACCTCTTTTGTGTCGTTTATGTTTTTACCCAAAGCTCCAAATAATTCTTCTACAGTCATTACAATCTTTTTACCTCCTGGATGGAAAATCAAATGGTTTACATCTTTTATTTCAATATTATTTTTTTCTAGAAATGGATTAATTATGTAAGGAAAATGAGCTTTTATTTTATCTGGTACTTCTTTATCTAGAATCATTTGAAGACCACTATTTCTTAGGGAAAATCCCATCATCGTAGTCGCATCATAAAAATGATACATGGCTTCGTCTACAATTTCAGGTCCTTGATCTTCCTCTTTACTACTCATTAATAAACATGCTGCACCATCTCCAAAAATAGCAGCACTGACAACATTGACCATACTGTAATCAGTATGCTGGAATGTCGCTGTAGGCGATTCAATAGCAATCACAGCAGCTCTTTTTCCCGGATTTGCTTTAAGAAAATTCTTAGCATAAATGGTACCTGACACACCAGCAGCACATCCCATTTCAGTAACAGGTAATCGTACAATATCTTGACGTAATCCTAGGTCATTTATGATATAAGCATCTAGTGAAGGGATCATGATACCAGTGCAGCTTACTGTAATGATATAATCAATTGATTTCGGTTCCCATCCACTTTTCTGTAATGCTTTTTCTAAAACTTCTTTTCCAAGTTTTCGAACCTCTCTTGAGTAAATTTTATTCTTATCCTCAAAGGAAGTGTGCGTAAATACTTCCTCCGCGGACATAATGGAATATCTTTTATCGACAGCCGCATTTTCAAAAATCTTACGTACTTTCCTCTGAAATCTTTCTTCTTGACCATGCAACCAAACATCCAAAAATGGTAATATTTCTTCAGTAGGTCTTGAATATTGTGGTAATGCTTTTGCTACTGTGTGTATTTTAACGCTCATATTTTTCTAATTTCCAAATCCATCGAAAAGCCCATTTCCACTTTATTGTGCTTTTCAAATGAGGACTATTTTTTTGTGTTAATTGTGTTTCGAATCTTTTTAAGTCTGATCTTTTAAATGATCGTAAGATAGACAATAATCCGTCATACTTATTTACCTCATGCATTCCAAATATAAAAGATATCATTTTAAATAGAATAAATGCGATTTTGGATCGATGTAAATCGTTTATTATAATAGAAACATGTTTAAGTTTTAAAACATGTGATAAAAAATCTACTATTTCTTTATCTGAAAAATGATGTAAGGTTAATGTTGAGATAATTATATCGGGTTTAAGACTAAAAATATCATCGCTAAAAACATCTATTTTTTGATATTTAATATTATTAAACTTTTGTGATTTCTTTCGTGCAATAGCAATCGCATCATCGTTAATGTCTACGCCTATTATCTCTATTTCTTTGTCTATTTTCTGTAATGCTTTTGAAAGTGCTCTGCACATTCCTCCTCCTCCTGAACCGACATCAACAATTATAATTTTATGAGAAGAAAAGCTCGATATTTTTTTTCTAACTTCTTTAATAGTAGGTACATCTCCGCCAAGCCATTGATTTATTTTATTTATATTTTCATAAATCACATCAATTTCAGATAAAGAGAAGCTCTGTTCATCCAATAATTCTTTTTGCGTGGACCTTTTATTAATATTTTCAATTTTGGGTAAAATCATGCGATTTCTTTGTAAGCAGAAATAGGTTTGCCATGCGTTCTTTCGATTAAATTTTCAACAAGAAATGGAAAATACGAGAGTACGTTTATACCAATCCTTGAAAAGGTAGGATGCCCCATAATGTTCTGAAGAAGATAGCTTGTTACAAGTCTAGATTGAAACTTTGAATTCCATTGTTTTTGATAAGAATCTTGAGCTGTTTGCAAGGAAATATTTCCATTTAAATATTTGATAATTAATTCACTATACATTTTTGCTGCGTGAATAGCCATTGCCATTCCATTTCCTGCTAGTGGGTAGATCATGCCTGCTGCATCTCCCACAAAACCAATATTTTCTTTAACTTTTTCTTTTTTTCCAAAATAGATTTGACTGATTACTTTTCGGTCCATAATTCTATTCATTTTTTTAAGTGTTGCTTTGAAAGCTGGATTTGCATACATAACTTGTTTTTCAAAAGCATCGAAATCATTATATTTTTTAAACTCCTTTACATTTGCCAAATAACAAACATTTATGTTATCAGATTCAACTTTAGAAATACCACAATAACCTCCGTCAAACTGAAAAAGGGCGACATCTTCGTTATTCCATTTTCCTTTATAGTGTGCTTTTACCCCTATCCAATCGGTTCTATTGTTCATGAAATTCCTGCTTAATTTGGTGTCAATTTTAGATCTTTTACCAGCTGCGGAAATACATATTTTACCATTAAAAGTATGGCCTTTTTTTGTTTTCACTTCCACATAATTCTTTTCTGCTATTTCAATAACTTCTTCATTAATAAATTGTACTCCCTCAACTTTAGCTATTTTTAATAATGCATAATCTAAAGCGTACCTAGAGACACCAAAACCACCCATTTTAAGGTTGTGTTTTATGGGTTTGCCTTTTTGGCCATATAATGTAAAGTTGCTTATTTCAGTACAGTTGAGCGTTTTGGGGTTTAACCCCAAAGAGATAAGATAAGGACGAATTTCATTTGAAATATACTCACCACATACTTTGTGTCTAGGTAAAACTTGCTTTTCAAACAGTATTACTTTACAACCGCTTTTAGCTAAATGAATAGCAGAACACAAACCTCCTAAACCAGCACCGATAATAACAACATCATTCATATTTTCTATCATAATAAATTGATTCCTTTTTTTCGTTATTCGGAAGTTTATATAAAATGCTTACTTTAGCACTATTCAAAAGAAACTAAACATTGAAAATGAGAATATTTTCCATATTTATCGTAATAATATGCTTTTCTTTTGGGCTTAAAGCCCAAAAAGTACCTTCATCTACTTCATCTGAATCTAGAATTGCTAGTGCCAAAGCGAAAATTAAAGACATAGCATCAAGTACTTATGCTAACCTTAGAGCGAATAATATTGGCCCTACTGTAATGAGTGGTCGAGTTGTAGACTTAGATGTCAATCCTAGAGCTCCTCATGAATTTTATGTAGCCTATGCAAGTGGTGGTTTATGGAAAACTGAAAATAATGGTGCATCTTTTAAACCATTATTTGAACATGAAATGGTTATGACAATAGGTGATATAGCTGTAAATTGGGATACTGGAGAAGTTTTCATAGGTACAGGAGAGGTTAATTCAAGTCGTTCTTCTTATTCAGGAGTAGGTATTTTTTATAGTAAGGACTGGGGGGAGACATGGGAACATCGAGGATTAGATGATACGCATCATATTGGACGAGTAATCATTGATAGTGAAAATACCAATAAAATTTATGTAGCTGCATTGGGACATTTATATTCTCAAAATGAAGAAAGAGGAGTATATGTAAGTACAGATAAAGGAGAAACATGGCAACAAACCCTATATATATCGGATAAAACAGGTGTTGTTGATCTTATCCAAGACCCAAAGAATGCAGATGTATTATACGCTGCAGCCTGGGAAAGAGATAGAAAAGCATGGAATTTTATAGAGGCTGGTGAAGAATCAGGGATTTATAAGTCGACTGATGGCGGGAAAACATGGATGCTGAATACGACAGGTGAAAATGGATTTCCTGCAACTAGTGGCACAGGAAGGATCGGTCTATCATTGTCCTATAATCAAGAAGGAAAAGCAATTCTCTATGCTTTATTAGATAATTATGATAGACAAGAACAAAAGGATAATCAAGAAAGTGGTCTTCAGAAAGAAATGTTTGAAAATATGTCAACATCCGATTTTGAGAAAATAAATAATGAAGAATTAGATGAATTCCTCACAAGTAATGGTTTCCCAGAAAAATATTCAGCTGCTTCAGTAAAAAAAATGGTAAAGAAAGGGAAAGTGCAACCCCTAGATTTAAAAATTTATCTAGAAGATGCGAATAGACTTTTATTTGATACACCTGTCATTGGTGCTTCTTTATATAGAAGCGATGATGAAGGTGGAACATGGTATAAAACACATGACCATTTAATGCCTAGAGTTTACAATAGTTACGGATATTATTTCGGATTAGTAAAAGCTGCTCCTGGAAATCCTGAAACAGTATATATAGCAGGTGTACCTATTATGAGGTCTGATGATGGTGGAAAAACATTTGAAAACATAGGACGAGAAAATGTTCATGCCGATCACCATGCTCTTTGGATAAATCCACAAAATAAGAAACACATCATCAATGGAAATGATGGTGGGGTTAATATTTCATATGATGAAGGGGGTAACTATTTTAAATGTAATACACCGACTGTAGGACAATTTTATGCTATAAATGTGGATCAGGCCAAGCCTTACAATGTATATGGCGGATTACAAGATAATGGTGTATGGTTTGGTAGTCATTCATACGAAGAAAATGTTTCATGGCATCAAACTGGACAGTACCCATATCGATCGATAATGGGGGGTGATGGAATGCAAATAGCTGTGGATACGAGAGATAATAAAACAGTTTATACTGGCTTCCAATTTGGAAACTATTTTCGTATAAATACGGAGACAAATGAAAGAAGTTATGTAACTCCAAAACATGAATTGGGGGAATCACCTTATAGATGGAATTGGCAAACTCCCGTTTTATTATCGCCTCACAATCAAGATATATTTTATATGGGAGGTAATAAATTAATGCGTTCGTTTGATCAAGGGGAAAATTTTGAGGCGATTTCTCCTGATCTTACTGCAGGAGGTAAAAAAGGAGATGTCGCTTATGGAACCTTAACGAGTATATCAGAATCTAGTTTAAAATTTGGACTTATATATACCGGAAGTGATGATGGAATGGTTTATCGAACAAAAAATGGTGGTGCTAGTTGGGACAAAATTATGAACGATTTACCCTCTCCATTATGGGTAAGTCGTATTCAAGCAAGTTCTCATGAGGAAGGAACTGTCTATTTAGCATTAAATGGTTATAGATGGGATCAGTTTGATGCATATGTATATAAATCAACAGATTATGGTAATACCTGGAAGAAAATTGGAAATAATTTGCCAATGGAACCTGTTAACGTAATTAAAGAGGATCCCCATTATCCAGAGATCCTTTATGTGGGAACAGATCATGGAACTTATATTAGTGTTGATTATGGCGATCATTTTTCTTTAATTTCAAATGAAATACCTAAGGTAGCTGTGCACGATTTAGTTGTACATGAACGCGATCAAGATCTCTTGATAGGGACTCATGGAAGATCAATTTACAAGCTTGATTTATATCCAGTATATGCATTGAGAAAGAACGCATCAGAGCGTTTAGTAGTGACAAATGAATTAAAAGGGCGAGCATCTCAAAATTGGGGGAATAAAAATTGGCGAGGCTTCTATAATACGGTAGAACAAGAAATATTTATTTATTCTGAATCAGGAGGAACGTTAAATATTGAATTACAGACAGAAGAAGGTAATACATTAAAAAGATATTCAGAAGAAATTGATAAAGGATTTTCTTATTTGACATTGGATTATACTATAGAAAAAAGAAATGCTTCAATACTCAAGAAATTCATAGAAAAAGCATCTAATATAGAGGAAAGAGAAGATGGTAAAATGTATTTAGAAGCAGGTATTTACCAATATGTATTCACCTTGAATAATGATAAAGCGAAAACTAAAATAGTATTAAAATAATGTCCAATTATAGTCATTTATTTTTTGATTTAGACAACACTATTTTTGATTTCCAATCAAGTTCTGATATTGCTCTAAAAGTATTTGCTGATGCTCTTCGGTTGCCTTATGATCAATATTTCAAAGATGTATATCATAAACACAATCACGAAGCTTGGAGTAAGTTTGAGATGAATTTGATAGATGGTATTACTTTAAGAAAAGATCGTTTTGAGAATACAGCTAAAGAGCTAGGTCAATCTATAGATGGAATGTATATAAACCGAAAGTATCTTCAACAATTAGTAGAACATCCATTTTTTATTGATCATGCGGAAAGTACATTGCAAAAATATGCTCAAACGCATACATTAATCGCTGTAACGAATGGATTGAAGGAAGTTCAAAAGCCAAGGTTAAAGAAAGTAGGATTTGATCGTTATTTTAATCAAGTCATCGTAAGTGATGAAATAGGTGTTGCAAAACCAGCGCATGAATTCTTTCATTTTGCATGGGAACAAGCAGGAAAACCACCCAAGTCGAATGTTTTAATGATAGGAGACAATCCCTATTCAGATATTAAAGGAGGACATGATTTTGGCTTTGACACATGCCTTTTTGATGCATTTAATACGGGTAAAAAGTCTGAATTGGCGACCTTTCAAATCACTTCATTAATAGAGTTAAAGCATATCATTAAATAGAGATAAACTTTAACCCGCATTATGCAATAGAAAATCTTCTATGACCTAAACTGCCTTTGAAATAATGGCTACAACAATCTTTGCTCACCCACCATAATGGCGACTATGATTCATTCTCACAAGTTGTTATTTCTTTGACAATATTGGTCTCATGGCGAAGTTCTATTAACCTGAATTCGGTATTAATTGCGAAAGCAAAAATTAAAGGAAACGATTTATTCAAGAGGTTTGGTTGAAAATGTGGAGAGCTAATGCGGGTTTAATTGCAATTAATTTAAATGAATCAATTTTTAGAATAACTTAATCTACATATAGCAAAACATTAGTAAGAAAATTACTAACTTTTAAGTCCTAATATAGAATATGAAGTATGATTTAACTATGTCATTGAAAGATTAATCCAGAAGTTGGATCTGCATGATGTTGTATAGATAACAAACAAAAAAGAGGCTTTTCAATTAAGAAAAACCTCCTATAAATCTTTATCTCAAATTTTATTTTAAGATGCACTAATAACTCATATTAGTTTACCAATAGCTTCTCAACACTAACTTTATTTCCAGAACGAGCTTCAATAAAGTATATTCCGCTTGTTAAAGAAGATATATCTATTTGTTGGAAATTATCAACTGAACTTTGACTGAAAGCAACTCTACCTGTATAATCTCTTATTAATACTTGATCAAGTTTAGAATCAGATTCAATTGTTATTGTTGTTCTTGCTGGGTTAGGATAGAAATTAAATAAGTCTTCTTGACTAATTTCTACAGTGTTGTCAGCTGGCGCTGGAACCAATTCAAAATGCCAAAAACCAGGTCCGAAGTTAATGTCAACAAGCATTGTATCTCCATTGAAAGTAACAGGATAAACAATAGATTCAGGTGCATCTGCTGGATTTCCAATTTCAGCTCCATTAATTACTTTTGCTAAACCTAAATGCGCTCCTACACCTGTAAGAGTTAATTCACCTGTTCCTTCATCATATGACCAAGTAGCAGCATTCGAACCATCATGAGGAGCTACTGGTGCACCACATCCTTCAGGATCCATACCTTGCCAAGCTTCAATCCATGTTTGCTCACCTTGAACATTTTCAAAAGTACCATCAGCATTGAAAACAAATTGATCATCATATAAGCAAGCTCTTGTTTCTGTATCTGCCTCAGTGATTGCCCACCAACTGAAATCTCCTAGAGCAGGTCCAACTGCTAAAGAATTGTCTTTCGGTGCTAATACCCATTTTGTGTCAGACAATACAGAAGTTTCCATTTCTTTTTCAAATACGAAATGCCAAAATCCAGGCCCAAAATTGATGTCTACAATCATGCGATTTCCATCAAATGTAACAGGATATACAATTGACTCTGGGGCATCAGCAGGGTTTCCTAGTTCAGCACCATTTACAACTTTAGCTAAACCTATGTGGGCACCTGTACCAGTAATAGTAAGTTCTCCTGCAGCTTCATCAAATGACCATGTTGCAGCTGCTGAACCATCATGTGGAGCTACAGGAACGCCACAACCTTCAGGATCCATTCCCTGCCATGCTTCTAACCATGTTTCTCCATCCATAATGTTTTCGAATGTTCCATCAGCATTAAAAACAAATTTGTCATCAAAAAAACAAGCTCTGGTTGTGACATCATCTGCCGTATTAGACCACCAACTGAAGTCACCAAGTGCAGGGCCTACAGCTAAGGCCTGAGCTTCCGGAGCAAGTTTCCATGTCCCTTCAACCTGAGCCTGTAAACTACCTAGCATTAGTAGTATAAAGGATAAAAAGTAAATTTTTTTCATAAACGATTTTATTGATTAAATTAAAAATGTAACTTGAAAACCTCTTTAGGTATTTCAAAGTCTATTTAAGTCATTCACAATGAGTTAAATATGCAGAAATATCTTTTTAAATATTCCTTGTTAGTTGTTGAATAAATTGGGATTTTCAATTGATGCTTACAAATATGCTTAATATGTTACATAAAATAAAATTATTGATTGACTTTATGTAATGTAGGGATATATAGTTCTATAATGCAAGCTTTCCTTTTATATCAGCAGGTGAGTAATCTACTGATTTTAATACTTTACTATCTGATTTACGATAAACTAAAAAATCATCACCAATCTGTTTTACATATGAATCAACATCTTGCTCTTCTTTATATTTTTTCTGAGTAGCAATGGCTTCTTCCATCGATTTACATGCTTTACTCATGTTAGACCGTTGAACTTCTTCAAATAATTCTTTAAACTTTTCTCCTAATCCGAATTCAAGAATTGCACCTGAAAGTACATATTGAATATCGCAAAAAGCATCTGCAACCTCTACTAAATCGTTATTTTCTATGGCTTCTCTTAATTCTTGTAATTCTTCCTCAATTAAAGACAAACGTAAAGTCCATCTTTCTTTGCTGGGAATGGATGGTTCTTTTACTATTGGTAAGTTAAATGTTTTATGGAATTCACTTACATCTTGTAAAGCTTTAGGATCTTTCATATAATTTGTTGATTTTGGCAAATATAGTGAAAATAAATAGTCCGTTTAATGGATATTTTTGAATAGCTTTAAGCAAGGAAAATTTGGGTTGAACCCAAAACAAATTATAATGAAAACAAAGCATAACAAAATTAACAGAAAGCAATTTTTAAAGAACTCTATATTGGCTAGTGCAGGTATTTTAGCTTCATCTTGTTCACGTGACAAACAACATAATGCTCCTGCAATTATTACAAAAAAAAGAGTTCGGTGGAGAATGGTTACTACTTGGCCGGCTAATTTTCCGGTCCTAGGTGAAGGATGCAATAAATTGGCTGAATGGGTAGAGGAAATGAGTGATGGAAACTTCACAATAAAGGTATATGGAAGTGGCGAACTAGCCCCTCCCCTAGAAACTTTTGATGCAGTCAGTGATGGTTCAGTAGAAATGGGAAATGGTGCAGCTTATTATTGGGGTGGTAAAATGCCAGCAGCTCCTATTTTTTGTTCCATTCCTTTTGGTATGAATGCTCAACAGATGAATGCTTGGATTTATGGAGGAGATGGCTATCAATTATGGAAAGATTTATATGCCCCATTTGATGTTATTCCTTTTGCAGGAGGAAATACAGGTCCTCAAATGGGTGGTTGGTTCAATAAAAAAATGAATACCGTCGATGATTTTAAAGGATTGAAAATGAGAATGCCAGGTTTAGGAGGGAAAGTAATTGAAAAACTTGGTGCTGCTGCTGTTGTGAGTCCTGGAAGTGAAATTTACACGAATCTAGAACGAGGTGTAATTGATGCAACAGAATGGGTAGGTCCATATCATGATTACCTTATGGGTTTCTATAAAATTGCAAAATATTATTATACACCTGGTTGGCATGAACCAGGTCCTGTATTGGAAAACATTATTAATAGAGAAGCCTGGGAAAATTTACCAAAAACATATCAATCTATATTAAAAGCAGCTAGTGCAAGACAAAATATTTGGTCTTTAAGTGTTTTTGAGGCGAAAAATAATGAATACTTAAACAAAATCAAAAACAGCCCAAATGTAGAAATTCTGCGTTTTAGTCAAGATATACTTGATGCATTACAAAAAGCATCTAATGAAGTCATGGAAGAATTATGTGCACAAGACACTACAACAAAAAAGATTTATGAAAATTATCTTGATTTCAAAAAACGTATAACTCAGTGGAATAGTTATGCTATTTAAATTCCATAATGAAATTTGCACTCGTATGTATTTGTTTTAGTTTGCTCTTGTGCACAAGTTGTAAATTCAAGAATTCAAGCAGTAAGCCTGAACATAATGATATGAATAACTTTTTTATAAAAAGTCTACACGATATATGGCTATGCGATTCTGTATTCCATAATCAAGAACAAAACAATGAACAGGTTTTTATTCTTGAAATTAATCTCAATAAAAATTCTTTTATAGCCTTTAATTCAGAAGCAGAAATAACAGGATTCATTTCACTAAAAAACGAATATGAGCTTAATTTTTCAGCTATAAACACCTCATCGCCTGTTTCTATAAAAAGTAATCAATGGCATGAATTTATCAACATATTATATTCAATAAGAACATACAAAAGAGAAAAATTAAGACTTGTATTTTATGATATTTCAGGACGTAAAGTAATGTCATGTAAGAAAATAGATTAAAATATATGTATAATGGTATTAAAAACTCATTCCCATATCTATTCCTTGAACCTTTCTGTAAAGATCTGTGGCATAATTATCAGTCATTCCAGAAATGAAGTCAATAATGCCCATTACTTTTTCGTAATCAGAACCAGTATAATGAAATTGAGGAGGTAAAAGTTTCAAAGCCATCTTGTCCACTTTTGATTTATCATCTCTTAAAGTAGGTCCCACAAAATGATCCAGTAATTTATACATTACATTATATCCTGCATTTTCTATTTGTACAACTGATTTATTGTTGTAAATCTTAGAAATTGATAAGTCCAAAAGCTTCTTCAGCGATGGAGACTCATGTAAAATTTGATCATAGAATCCACTTTCTATATTTTGACTTAGAATATTTTCAAATTGATCAGCATATCTTTTTGACACTTCTTGAACGAGAATACCAATAACCTTAGCTCTCAAGTAACTTATTTTTTCATTATTATTACTAATTTTCACAAGTTTTGATTCAGTGGAATCAACTTCTATACCAACATCCTTAATGACACCAAGTAAAATTTGTTCGACTTGCTCTGTTGGAACAAGTCCAAGTCTATGCGCATCTTCTAAATCTATTATATTATAGCAGATATCATCTGCCGATTCCGTAATCCATACAAATGGATGTCTTTTATAAATAATAGGAACATGAGATTCTTGAATCATATTCGTTTCCTTGGCCATTCGGACGAAATTTTCCTTTTCAGATTGAAAAAAACCGAACTTTTTTCGATGGATATCTTTACTTTTAGCAATAGATTCACATGGATATTTAGCTATCGCAGACAACGTACTCATTGTTAAACCAAGGCCTGATGATAACTTACCCGTTTGTCTTTGTGTAAGAATTCGTATAGCATTTGCATTTCCTTCGAAATTAATTAAATCAGCCCACTGCTTTTCATTGAAATATGGCTTTAAGACTAGTTCGTTTTTTGTAAAATAGGAGGCGATCGCATCTTCTCCAGAATGACCAAATGCTGGATTTCCTATATCGTGACATAAACAAGCGGAAGAAATAACACTTTGTAAACTATGTTGATAGAAATATTGACTTTCTTCAGTTAATGAAGATGTATAGGTTCGGGAAATGAATTGGCCTATTTCATAAGCTAAAGACCTACCCACGGATGCAACTTCTAATGAATGAGTTAATCTATTGTGTACAAAAACACTTCCAGGTAAAGGAAACACTTGCGTTTTATTTTGTAACCTTCTGAAAGCACTTGAAAAAATAATACGATCATAATCTCTCTGATAATCTGTTCTGCTTTCTTGACTAAGTGTATTGCTTTCTTCAAAGTGTCTTAAAGGACTATATAAACTGTTTAACTCCTGCATAGTAATTTTGTAATGCGCAAAACTACTTATTTTATTGCATTATTAACTTTTAAATCGCATTATGCAATAGAACTTCAAAATAAGAATTGAGATGCCGAAAAAATAACAACTTTTATGAATGAATTATAGGCATCATTATAGTGAGTGAGCAAAAATTAGCGAAACCATTATTTCAAAGGCAGTTTAGGTCATCATAGATATTTTTATTCATAATGCGGGTTTAATATTGAATACGAAAATAGAGGACTTTTTCAAGCACAGTTCTTACATTTGAAGAGATATGCGTAATTCAACCCTTGTTTGCTTCCTTATTTTAACATTTTTGGGCTTTAAGCCCAAAGGAAATGCACAGGAAAATAACAATCTGAATCAGGCAATTGCTGATATGATTTCTGCTTTCATAGAGAACTCTGGCGAAGAAGGCGATTTTGATTTTAATACACTTTATGAAGAATACGACATATTAAGTCAAAATCCAATAAATCTCAATTCCGCTTCACGTACTGATCTTCAAGAATTATTTTTCTTAAACGAGATTCAGATTTCTAATTTACTAGAACATAGAGATAAACTGGGGAAACTCAAAAAAATTCATGAATTACAGACCATCCCAGGCTTTGATCTCTTGACTATTCAGTTATTAAGAGAAGTTACACAAGTCAATGCAATAGCTACAGTAAATAAAAAGAGTTTAGCATCCGATTTTTCTTCCGCAAAACATCGAGTATATATAAAATGGAAGCGGTTGTTACAAACTCAAGCTGGTTTTCTAGGCACACAAGAAGATCCTCCTCGTTTCTTAGGCGACCCTAATCACTTATATGTACGATATCAAATGACAGTAGGGAATAAATTCAAAATGGGATTTATAGCGGAAAAAGATCAAGGCGAACCTTATTATTATCCAGGTAAAACATATGGCGCAGATTATTATTCATTTCATTTATACACAAAAGATCTTAATAAAAGGATTAAGTATCTTAGCTTAGGAGATTATGCTATTAATCTTGGACAAGGATTGATTATGCAAAATGGATTCGGTGGAGGAAAAAGTTCTTTGACGACTTCGATAAGAAGAGGAGGATATACTGTTCGTTCTTATACTTCGGTTGCAGAACTCAATTTCTTAAGAGGAGGTGCAGTTACTTTTAATTTAGGTAAGCATGCAGAGTGGACTCATTTTGTTTCCTATAAAAATAGGACGGGAAATTTAGTTATTAATGAAGATTTACCTATTGATGCAAATTTTATTGCTTCTCTACCTCTTGGAGGTTTAAATAGGACGGAATCTGAACTACAAAGAAAGAATCAATTAAAACAATTTACTGCGGGTTCGGCTCTTAAGTATAGATTCAAAAAAGGACACATTGGTGTGCAGACATTGTACGATCAGTTTAACGCAACATTATTAGCTTCTAATCAATTATACCAGCAATATTTTCCTACAGGAAATAGATTCATCAATACTTCAATTGATTACGGATTTAATATTAAGAATGTCAATGTTTTTGGAGAAGTTGCGACGGATAAAAACCTTTCTTTGGCTCAGATTCATGGTTTATTGGTGGGGTTGGACCCCAAATTAGATATGGTTCTTGCTTATCGAAATTACAGTAGAGGTTATGAGAGTTTTGCTGCAAATTCTTTTGGCGAAAGCCCCAATGCCAGAAATGAAATGGGACTATATGCTGGTCTTGAATTTCGACCTTCAAATATGTGGGTAATTAATGCATATGCTGATATGTGGCAAAATCCATGGTTACGTTTTCGTGTTGATGCACCAGGAGTAGGAACAGAATACCTAGTGCGAATTAAGTATTTCAAAAAAAGAAAGTGGGAAGCATATATGCAATACTTTTATGAGAATAAACCCAGGAATATAAATGCAAGAATTGATAAAGCAGTACCAAATGTTAGACAACGACTACGTTTTAATTTCAACAAAAATCTTGGTAATGGTTTAACTGTAAGAAATAGAGTTGAGTTTAGTTGGTATGATATATTTCAATCTCATTCATTCAATGGTTTTCTAGTATATCAAGATATTATATACAAACCTGTCGGTGAAAATTATAGTTTTAATATGCGATATGCATACTTTGATATAAATGATTTTGACGCCAGAATTTATGCTTATGAAAATGATATATTAAATGAGTACTATATTCCAGCTTATAATGGTAGAGGATTACGGTATTATATCAATACTAGAATAAGAGCAACACGTCATATTACTTTAGAAGGGCGGTATGAAATAACGAGATTGTCGAGTCCATTTAATGATGAAGAAGGAGACATTACAAATTTAAATTTTGGTAGCGGAGTCACTTTTATTCCAGGAAGAATTCGCTCACAGGTAAAAGCTCAAGTGAAATTCTCCTTTTAATCGTATAAATGATATTTAGCACTCATTAACGTATAATCCACTAAATCTTCGCTCCAGCTATCTTTAATTTCTTGAGCAGTTTTACCCGCCATTAAGTCTTTTCTTAATTGATCAGATCCATATAATTTATCAATAAAATTATTCTTTAAAAAGAAATCTGAAGTACTATTTAACTCATTATACATGTCAACAAAATAGTCCAAGTTAAAAGAGGCTTGAGCATAATGAAATAGTGGGTCTTTTACAGATAGGTCAATACCATAGCACAATTGATTTTCAAGCTTAGGATATGTCGCTCCTTTACCACTTTTAGGAGTAAATGAATACGTTTTATCACGATATAGAGGATGCCCAAATTGCTGGAATGGCTTGCTTGTTCCTCTTCCTACACTTACTACAGTTCCTTCAAAAAAGCACAACCAAGGATATAACAGTACGCTATTATAGGAAGGAAGATTAGGAGATGGGGCAATGGGAAGCGGCTCACTTTTACGATGTTCATATTGTGATAATTCAATAACTGTGTAGTCACATTGTATGCCATTTTCAAGCCATCCTTCTCCATTGACCATAAGGCCATACTCCCCTATTGTAAGTCCATACACAACGGGAACCTCATGCATGCCAACAAAAGACTCAAAACCTTTTTTTAGCACAGGTCCATCTACATAATGTCCATTGGGATTGGGACGGTCAAGAACAATCAATGGAATTCCTTTTTGGGCGCAAGCCTCCATAACATAGGTTAATGTACTGATATAGGTGTAAAACCGACAACCCACATCTTGTATATCGAATACCATAATATCTAAATCCTCCATCATTTCAGGTGTAGGTTTCTTTGTTTTGCCATAAAGTGAAAATACAGGGAGCCCAGTTTTGGGGTCAACCCCATCTTTAATCTTAGCACCAGCATCTGCTGTTCCTCGAAAACCATGTTCTGGTGCAAAAATTTTCAATACATTAATTTCGAAATCTAATAAACTATCAGCTAAATGTTTATTTCCTATAAAACTGGTGTGATTGACCACAAGCCCTACTTTTTTATCCTTAAGTAAGGGGATATAATCCAACATTTTTTCTGCACCTGTAATGATTCGATTTTCCTCAATATTAGGCTCATATTGTATGATCTGAGAATTAGCTTGTTTGCAAGATTGAAAACCAATAATAGTTAAGATCAAAAAAGAAACAATTGAAAAAGATGCTTTTTTCAGTGAGGGAATAAAAAACATAGTTCGGTTATATTAGTACATTTGTAAATATATACAACGTTCAAATAGTAACTATTAATATAGACATTAATAATTAAAAGAATGGCAAAGAAAAAATATGCGGTAATTGATATAGAGACCACAGGGGGAATGGCAAAAAGAGATAAAATTACAGAAGTAGGGATTGTCATTCATGATGGAGAACAAATTATTGCAGAATATGAAAGCTTAGTTAATCCAGGGCGTTCCATTCCTCCTAATATCACAAGGATAACGGGAATTACAAATGAAATGGTACAAGATGCTCCTCCGTTTTATGCTATAGCTAAAACAATAGTTGAAATGACCGAAGGAGCAGTATTTGTGGCGCATAATGTGCGATTTGATTATGGTTTCATAAAACAAGCATTTGAAGAATTAGGGTATACCTTTACAAAAAGACAATTATGCACAGTTCGTCTTACAAGAAAGGCCTTCCCAGGGTTAAAATCATATAGTTTAGGCAATCTTATAAAACATTTTGGAATCCATGTGAAAGCGCGGCATAGAGCATTGGATGATGCAAGAGCTACTGCCATAATTCTTGGTAAAATTTTAGCAGAGCAAGAAAATGATACACATGTAAAATTACTAGTAAATGAAGGGATCAAAGAAAGCAGATTGCCACGAAATATAACGATTGATTTTTTGCACAATCTACCTGAGAAAACTGGGGTTTACTATTTTTATAATGAATATGGGGCACCAGTATATATTGGTAAATCTATAAACATCAAAAAAAGAGTTTTTCAACACTTTAGTAAAACAACTAAAAAGGCAGAAAATTTGCAAAAGTATGTGCATCATATAAGTTATGAATTAACAGGAAGTGAATTAGCATCTATGATCTTAGAATCGAATGAAATTAAAAAGCACCGACCTGAAATAAATAAAGCTCAAAGAACAAGAGAATATCCTTATTTTATTTTTTCAAGTGTAGATACACTAGGCTATGTGAATTATGGTTTCATGAAGGCTAGTAAGAAGAATGAGAAAGATAAAGACATTCTTGGGTATTACAGTTCTGTAAGATCATGTAAAGCGATTCTTGCTGCATTGTGCAGGGACTTTGAGCTATGCGAATTTAAATGTGGTATAGAAAAAGTTCATGAAGGTCCTTGTTACAGCTACAAGGTTAAAAAATGCCATGGTGCTTGTATACTTGAAGAATCTGAAGATACTTATAATGAAAGAGCTCAATTTGCTCGTCAGTTTTTATTGAAAAATTTTGAAGAAGATTTAATCCTAATTGATAAAGGTAAAACAAAAGATGATAAATCTGTATTCTTAGTGCAAGATGGTCATTTCAGAGGATATGGTTACATTCAAAATGAAGGGTTGGATCTAGGCATAGAAGAAATATTAGAAGCTGTTGATTATCAAAACACAAATCCCGAACTTAATTCTATTGTTCGAAATTACATACTTGATAAAAAGTATGAACATATTGTGAAAATTTAACAACTTTTATTTCCCTGTATGTCAAGTGTTTGCACATGCAATTTAGTTAATGTTTAATTTATTTTGCAAATTCTTAAACAAAAGTTAACCTTTGTAGTTACAGTATTGTGTTTAAAATTCAATTAACAATTCGTATTAGAGAAATAAAGTAATAGCATTAGTTTAGTTAGTTAGTTGAATGGGCTCCTCGTCATCGCAAGATCCGAGGGGTCTTTTTTTATAAAAACCTTGGAAGTAGCTCATAAAAAGTAATAAGATTTCTTGATTTAGTAATATTTAGTTTGTACATTGTGTTGGATAATGACAATGAAACAATGCGTAAAAAAACCAAACGACCAGCCGCACCCCAAAAATCTATAAATTTTGCTGATTCTATAAGTCAAACATCAGCACCTTCTATGCAGGCTCCTGAGTATAATTTGACAAGTGGGAGTGAATCTGAACAAGAAAATAAATCATTTGATACTCAAGGAAGTATTACATTTTACGTAAATGGATTTTTACCTGAGCGTGATTATCTAGGAAATGAATCACGAGAAGAAGCAGAAAAGCAAGATTCTGAAGGGAATGGAGAAACGATGCATGAAGATCAATCTCAAATCAAAGGAGGAGAAGGATACTGGGGAAACATAGATGATCAATTAGAAGAAAGATTTACAGGTAAAGAGCCAAATGCGGATTCTACATTTTATTTTGATGGAAGTGCAGGTCCACTATCATCTGCAAAAGATAGAATGGAATATGGAGAAGCTGCGGGACAAATGATTATCCGTCAATTGCAAGCAGGTTCATTTGCAGTTGATGAAAATGGTTGTATTCCTGATGATATAAACATAGTAGGTCATAGTATGGGAGGAGCATATGCAGCTGGGTTAGCTCGTACGTTACTCGCACATAATCAAGATCAAGGTAAACAGGTGTTTAATGTTAGGGCGGTATATTATTTTGCTCCACATCAACCTGCTGATATCGAACATCCAAGTGAAATAAGAGGGGTGCAATATTCTCATAAAAATGATGTTGTCTCTTCTGATGGGAGTAATGCGTCTTCAGGCTGGGGAATCATTCCGAAGGGATCAGGTTCTTATTTAGCACCGATTCAAGGGATCCATGAATTTATGGTTCATGATGTACCTGGTCTAGATCAAAGTTTACTTGGTGATAGAGGTGGTCACAATGTAACAGATCATGATTATACCTTAACAAAATATAAACCGGGAAGAGACGGATATATTGCTCCAAATGCTGATACAGATTATGATACTGAAAATTATAATCATCAAGAAGTTTCTCAAGAAGGATATGAAGGTCGTTCTATCAATATTCCTAAAATCATTGATAAGGTAGAGGGTCTCCCTCAAGATATCAGAAATAAAATTTCAGAGCTCCAAGAATGGGTAAGACAAAATGTATCAAGTGCAAACAGTATTTTTAAAGAAAAAGTAGGACAAGGTGCTGACTGGTTAGATGAAAAAAGAGAGGATGGAAAAGAATGGGTAGATGAAAAAATCAATGAAGCAGATGAATGGGTAGATGATAAGGTAGATAAAGGGGATGATTTTATTGATGACAAAATAAAAGAAGGATCAGACTGGCTGAACAAGAAGACAGGAGGTATTCTAAGTGGTGAAATTGGAAAGTTATCAGATTGGGTAAAAGGCAAAAAAGATACACAAGTTGATAAAGTTCGAAATAAAGAAAATGAGATTGTGGATACAGCTCAGTCTAAAGTTAATGAAGCGAATTTATGGCTTGAATCAAAGACTTCAGATCTTGAAAATTGGATAACTGAAAAATCAGATTCGCTAGAATCTTGGGTAAATGGTCAAGTAGAAAAGATTTCATCTTGGGCAAAAAGCCAAATTAGTAAAGGGGAAAAGTATGTAGAGAAAACAATGAAATCTGTACAAAGAAAACTTAAATCTTTGATTAAGAAAATCCAAAGAAAGATTGAAGCTATGCGTAAAAGAGTAGCTAAAGTGATTGGAATAATCAAAGAAACAGATGCATGGGCTTAAATTTTCTAACATTTCATTTGTTTTCATGCAATCTATTGATATTTTTTAGCTTACTTTCGTGTGCCTCAAGTACAAATGATCAAAAAATGAATACGTATACAATGAATAGCGTAGTTCAAGAATATGTCGACAAGACTGTTGATAAGAACGACGCTGAATATATGAAAAGTCTTTTAAGGACTGAAATCGACTACTGGATAGAAAACTATAGCAGTATGGGATTTTATAAAGAAGAGGACTTTATTATATCTGACATAATGCTTTTCGCAGTGTCAAAAGATAAGGTTTTATTGATTATTCATTCTCTTTTAAAAGATTCTCCTGATGGTGAAGCAAAAGTTATTAGTGCAAAGTTAAATAATGATGATAAATGGGAATTTAGATATGCTGGATTGCCTACCTTTTATTATGAATACAATGAACAACTCAGAAAAGGACAACAGTTCACTGAATATGAAATTTTAGTACGTACTGTTGATCATCTAGTGGAAGATGGCTTAGTTAACATGTTCGGTCATATCAGCCAAGATTATCTAAAGAACAAGTGGTTCTAACATACTATCCTTCAAATAATGTGCTTAATGAAGTATTAGAATAATGTTATAGAAAGGAATAAGCCTAGATTTAAAAAAAATCTAAGAAAATTTTAAAAATCTGCTTCAAAAGATAGGACTTTTCAATTTAATGGTGTCTTTAGTATATATAACTAATAGAAATATTATGAAAGTTGAGAATGTACTATTGTATCTTTTGTTATTTATACTTGTTATAGGAAGTGTTTAAATCTTTTAATTACTTATAATAAAGGACTTTTTCCGCTATTAACCTGGATCAAACTCTGAATAATCTTGTTCATCTGAGTAATAGTAAATGCGGACTTGAGCTGTATCATCTAAGAAATTGATTTTACCAACTTCTACTCTATTTATTTTCAATCCAGTTCTTTTTTCTATCTCTTGCTTAAGTTCATCTTGTTTACTAATATCAATTAAGTTGATGTTTTCAAATAAGATTGATTTTCGTGTTTCATGTTTCAATAACCATACATATTCCATAATATAGGTTAACCCTAAGATAAAGACATTTATAATTCCTAGCTCTGTCATAGATATTTTATTGGATGCTAACGAATTAATAACACTTAATCCTATGACAATAAAAAGATAGGTCATTTCTTTGATTTCAATCTGATTCGTTCGAAATCGAATGATACTGAAAATCGCAAATAGCCCTAGACCCATACCGGTATCTATGTCTAACTTTTTAAGAGAAAAACAGATAAAAAAGATTATAAACCCCATTAAATAATAGGTGAATAAATAATCTTTTCGTTGTGTTTTCCTATAATATATTCCGCTAACAATGATAGATATAAAAACCAAGTTGATCACCAAGCGCATGAGTAACTTATATACATCTTCATCGAACCAATTAATATTCATATACTTGTAATCTTTTGAATTTTTAGTAGTTTCTTCTTGAAACGATTATATTTTATATTGCTTAAGCCGTATGTTTTCAATATTCCGATACAATATTTACTGATACTAAAAGGCTTTACATTTGCTTTTTTTAAGGCCAAATATACGGCAGAAATTCTTGACAAATTCTCTTGTTTTAATTCAATTATGACCAATTCATCAAGTGCAGATTGTACTTGCCAGTTACTAAATCTTACATTCAAATCGAATGTAACTCTTTCAATAGATGTTTTTGAAACTAATGTTATTCGATTATAAGAATTCAAGAGCTTTTTTTCGAGATGTAAGCTATCCAGTTTTGTGTCTTTAAATTGATCTTGATGTTTTTCTAGAATTTCGTATTGTTCATTTTCCACTTCTACCCTATTTTTATCAACCCTTCCATTCTTCTTTCTTTTGATTTCTAAAAAGGTCAAATGCGAACTTATATAATTTCTAAATCGAACTTTATAACGATCTTTTCTTTTTCTATGATGTTCATTAAAAAAGAAAAAATCTTGTGTATCGAAATAAATCGTTTTATACTCAGGAACTACGCTACCATTAATTTCTAATATTCTATAGTCTTTATAAATTTCCTTGAAAATAGTTGGTAACTCTTTTTTTGCTATAAGAAATTTAGTTTCAATTCTATTCATTAACTTGACCTGATTCATTTCATCAAGGCTTATAGTTGGAAAAAGCTGAATTGCGGATTCTAAACTCATTTAGGATTAGTCAGTTAAAAAAAAGATACTAGTCATTAGTAGTAAATGTAAATAAGATATCTGTATATATAGAGAAATCTAATCCTAAAAAGAAAAGGTAGTGTAATAAATAACACTTTACCACATATTTTTATAAGCACATAACTCAGTAAATGAGTTAAATGTAAATGTATCTCTGTTTTTTAATTACCAGACAGAAAAAACCACTAAGTTTCAATATTTTTTGAAAGTTCAAAAAGTTTACTATATTTGAGTATGAATTTAGAAGAATCAAAACATAAATTTATTCAAACATGGGGCACATTGGGAACTCAATGGGGAATAAATAAAACTATGGGGCAAATTTATGCCTTATTATTTGTTTCTTCTACCCCCCTATCCATGGAATCTATCATGAAAGAATTAACTATTTCGAGAGGGAATGCATCCATGAATTTAAGAGGACTAATAGACTGGGGAATCGTTTATAAGGAAATTGTTCCTGGTGAAAGAAAAGAGTTTTATAGAGCTGAGAAAGATATGGATGAATTGATTATTACTATTGCAAAAGAAAGGAGTAAAAGAGAAATTAAACCTGCTGTTAAGATACTAAAAGAAGTTTCAACCAATACCCAAAACAATTCTGAAGAAGCAATCTATTTTATCAATCAAACTAATACACTGCACAAATATTTATCAAAGGCGGATAATGTTCTAGAAAAAGTTACAGTGTATAATGAAAATTGGTTTAGTAAACTCATTATAAAAATGTTGAAATAGCTTTTTTTTAACCAGATGTTTCAATAAATTCTGAAACTTCAATATATTCAAATGAATCTAAATATTTTATCATACTGTATATATCTGCTTATTACTTGTTTTATCATTCTTAAAATAGGAAAGATATGCTTTGTCAATGGAAACGTTTTTATAGAATACCTAATCGAAAGAAATTCTCACTTAGGCAGGCAAATCAATAGAGTTCTTCTACTAGCTTATTACCTGCTTAATATGGGCTATTGTGCTTTAACACTAATCTCATGGGGGAACGTTGACTCTTATATTAAAATGATTGAAATAATTACATTCAAAACCTCCTGTATAATTTTAATAATAGCCTTCTTACATTACATTAACATATTTATGCTAAGCTTATTTATTTCTAAACTTAAATAATAAAATTCTTATGGAAATTACGACTAAAATTTTAATCGGTTATGCTGTCTATTTACCGATTGCTTTTATTCTGACTTTATATGTTTCTAAAACTTTATTCAAAAATAGTACCATATTTATGATGGATATATTCAAAGGAAGAGAGGAAATTGCTTTATCCACTAACAGACTTTTTGAAACTGGATTTTATTTACTAAATCTAGGATTTGCATTACTCATTTTGAAAATTGATCTTTATCAAAATTCGTATCAAAATTTAATTGAAATTTTAAGCTACAAAGTAGGTGGATTTTCTATATATCTGGGCATTATGCTTTTCTTAAATCTATTGCTTTTTTTCAAAGGTAAAAATGCCAGCAATAAAAGAAGAAATCGTAAGATTACTCCAGAAAATCCAATTATTGACTAAAAATAACGTGAATAATAGATAAGAAATTAATCAAAAACTTTTCAAAGGGGGATAGGTTTATGGTATTATACCTTCTTCATTATTGACGAGAAAATAAAAATCTCCTTCATTTTTATACAATGAAGGAGATTTATTTCTCTCATTCTTTACTGCTAATCCAATTCAATATCAAAATTTACATCTCCGTCGAGTTCAAGTCCATCGATATCTATATCCATAAAATCATCTCCACTTCCCATCATCGATGCATACATTAATTCTTCCATTTCCTTTTGTAAAGACATAGCTTTTACTCGAGCTTCAATATCAAAATCTTCATTATTGCCTGCATATAGGATAGCTCTAGAAACATTCACTAAAAGTCCTATTTCATCGTTCATCCCATATTTTGATATTTCTTTTAATGTACCTCCTTGTGCACCAACACCTGGTACTAAGAAAAAATGTTTAGGCAATAACTCTCGAATTTCTTTAAACTTTTCTGGATGTGTTGCACCTATTACAAACATCGTATCATCAGGCGTACCCCACAAGCTTGCTTTTTGCAAAACAGTTTTATATACTTCTTGCTTGTGTTCATCTTGAATCAATTGGAAATCCTTACTTCCTATATTACTTGTAAGTCCTAGTATAATAATCCATTTATTGGGATAATTATAGAATGGTGTTACACTGTCAACTCCCATATAGGGCGCAACTGTAATAGCATCACATTTTAATTTTTCAAAAAAGGCTTTTGCATATCGTTCACTTGTATTTCCTATATCCCCTCTTTTAGCATCCGCTATGATTAGAATATCATCTGGTATATAATCAATGGTTTTTTGGAGGGAAAGATAGCCTTCCATTCCTTCAGCCTCGTAGAAAGCAATATTGGGCTTATAAGCGACACAAAGGTCCTTTGTAGCATCAATTATTCTCTTATTGAATTCAAAGATTGGATCTTCATATTCGAGTAAAAAGGAAGGAATTTTTTCTTTATCGGTGTCTAAACCTATACATAGAAAGGAATTTTTCTGTAGTATATTCTTAAATAACGTACTTCTGTTCATTAATTTACAGCTTCAACTTTTTGAATTTCAGGAACTACTGATTTTATTGTTTGTTCGATACCAGCTTTCATGGTAAACTGAGACATATTACATGACCGACAATTTCCTAACCATTTAACTTGAACAATTAAATCTTCCGTAACGTCAACAAGTTCCACATCTCCACCATCAACTTCAAGGTGTGGCCTTATATTATCTAATGCTTTATCAATAGTTTCGAGTAACTTGGCTTTATCTGATTGTACCATATCACAAAATTACGTATTTATTTTAACTGTTTCTGTTGGTTTTAAGGTTTGATTTCTAATGACGACTTGTTGTAAAAATTTATCAATTATCTTATCGTAATATTTTTGGGCGATTTTACTCGTATCGTCTTGCCCCAATACAACAGGTGTTCCATTGTCGCCCCCTTCTCTAATACCTTTTATTAAAGGCATTTGACCCAACATAACAGTTTGAGCATCTTTCGTTAACTTTTTTCCTCCACCTTCACCAAAAATAAAATATTTATGCTCCGGTAACTCTGCTGGCGTAAACCAACTCATATTTTCAATAACACCTAAAATTGGCACATTTACATTGGGTAAACGAAACATATTCATTGCTTTAATAGCATCAACTACCGCAACCTCTTGTGGTGTAGTCACCATGATTGCTCCTGATACGGGAACTGTCTGAACCATTGTTAATTGAATGTCACCAGTTCCTGGAGGAAGATCAATTACTAAAAAATCAAGCTCAGGCCATAAGCAATCATTTATGAATTGTTTGATAATACCACCTAGTCTGGGTCCTCTTAGAACTACCGCCTGCTCTGGTTCTATGATAAAACCAAGTGAGATAACAGATACCCCCTCATGCTCTATTGGTCTTATCTTATTTTTCCCATATATGATTTCTACTTTAGGTCTAGCTCCTTGTAATCCCAGCATTGTAGGTAAGGAAGGCCCATATAAATCTGCATCTAATATGCCAACCTTATACCCTCTTTTTTTAAGCCCAAATGCAAGATTCACAGACATGGTAGACTTTCCTACTCCACCCTTACCCGAAGCAACAGCTATAATATTTTTAACTTGAGGTAAAGCAATATCTTTTTTTGACTGTGCATCACTGTGCATATGAACATGCACATCAGCTGAAGGATATATTTTTTGGATAGCAGAGATACAATGAAAATTGATTTGTGATTTTAACTGATCATCCAAATTCGTATTATTAAGGGCAAAACTGATTTTCTGCCCATCTATCTTTAACTCACTCACCAACTTGGCTGAAATAATATCTAGCCCCGTTCCAGGATCAACTATGCTTCGTAAAGCGTCTACTATTTTATTATTATCTATCATGTTATAGTTTTTTGGGCTCGAGCCCAAATCTAAATACTTGCTATACTTCTAATGTTCTGTATGCATAAAAGTTTTACAAAAATGAAAAAGTAGTAACAGATCATGTCCAAAAACATGATCAATACAACGTGGTGTAAATTCAATCTATTCTACTAAAATGTTCTCCAGTTGTTGCAGTATAGGCTAACATACCTTCTGTTGGAATCCAGTAAACACATTCTACTATTTCATCAAGTCCATTCTCTGTATGAGGTAATTTATAAAATTCATCCACTTCAATGTCAGTAAAAACAGTATCCTTTACCGTTCTGTAGTCTTCAAATTGATTGCTAGCAAATGAAAAGTTTTTAAAATTAATAACCATATTCACATCGCGAGGATTTGCAACCACTTGGAAGCTAAATAACCACTGAGGGCTTTTTATAGTGGCAGATTCCGAAGTTTCTAATGGAGTAAATGGATAAATGTTTCTAGGAAGATGTCGTATAAAAATACTTTTCTCATTTCTTGGTTCACTACTCAAAAAACCACAATTAATATCGAATTCCTCAACCGTCGGAGTGACAGTGTCTACTATAAGGGTGTCTGAAGATCCCATATCGCCTAAGTAAATAATTGTATCTCCTTCAATGTAAGAATCAAAAAAACTTAATTCGGATGAAGTAAGAAGTAATTCACTTTCATCAATACCGCAATCACATGATACAAGTAATATCATGATAATTGACAGGAAAAATACATATCTCATTTATATTATTCTTCTTCTCCCATCGCGTCCATCATATCTTCCATTTCTGAAAGTTTTTGAGAACTAACTTCACTTATTTTATCATTTGCCTTACTTGCTAGATCTGCAGCTTCTGCTTTAGTCTCTTCGATTTTATCAACAACCTTTGATAGACTATCTTCTGTTTTATCAATAAGTGCAGAGCCTGCTTCAGATGCTTGTTCTACAACTGAATCCGCAGTATCTTTTAAATTGCTAGTTGCGTTCTCAACATCTGGAGCATCAAGAGCAAGAGGTTCATCTTCTATTATAATTGCATCATCGACAAGTTCATTTCCATCGCCATCACCATCTTCCATTCCAGCTACTTTCCCCATTTCTTTGGCTTTATCTGCAGGAGGTAATGTAATTTCCGCATCTCCTACTGTTACAGTATTCTTATCAGAATAATTTCCTTCAGCATATCGCTCTGCTTTTGAAAAGAAATCGTCAGATCCATCCAATAAGGAACCACCTGCATCTAGCTTTGTATCTGCAAACTCACCTTTTGGTTCCAGAGCTTCCTCAGCTTCAAGAGCTTTTGCTTTTTCATATGTTTCATCATACTTATCAGATAACTTCTCTCCTATTTCACCAGCTTTTTCCATAATCTTATCTTTGGCATCAAGTACTTTTTCTCCTACTTTTTCAGATAGATCAGCTGCTTTTTCAGCAGCTTTACCTCCTACTTCTATAACTTTTTCACCTACATTTTCAGTAAATTCTCCAGCTTTCTTCGCTGTTTCACTTTGACTCGCGCTATCTAAAATATCTTTAGCTTTATCTTTTAGATCGGATAGCTTATCACCTACAGTCTCCGTAACTGAACCAAGCGTTTCACCTGCTTTTGAAACAACATCTCCTGCAATTTCTTTGCCCTTATCAAGTGTAATCGCACCTTTTTCAAGTATATCTTCTCCTATCTCTTGACTTTTTTCTGCTACCTTCTCTGCTCCAGACTTTGAAACAGATTTTACTCCAAATAATAGTTTTCTAATTTCTCCTAAAAATCCCATATTTTATATTTTGGTAGAAAATTAATACGATTCATTCATTTTACTGCAATTTCTGTGTAAATATTTCATTAATTTTCGGTTTTGAAACGAATACATCAATTTGGATACACAAAAACAAATAAAAGAGACACTCGAAATATTGATTGGGCTTGAAAAGGTTGAAAAACATTTTAATTCAACTAAAAACGAGTTGAATAATGCATATAAAAAACTAGACGAGCTCCATGATATATTAGAAAAAGAATATAATGACGTAAAAGAAATTGAAGGTCTTTCTATGAAATCACTTTTTGCCAAAGTGCTAGGATCGAAAGAAAAGCAAATTGAAAAAGAAAGACAAGAATATCTGCAAGCATCTCTTAAGTACAATGATTTCAAGAAACAAGTTGAAGTTTTGGAATACGAAAGAGACTTACTGAAAAAGAAAATTGTCGATATTAAAATGTACGAGAATAAACTGGAGTCTCTTAAAAAGAAACGTGAAAAAGAGTTACTACTCTCCAATTCTCAACAAGGGAAAGAATTGATGAAGATTGTTTACAAGATTGATGAATTTATACGGTATCGCAAAGAAGTTAATGAAGCTATTGATGCAGGACAAGCTAGTATAGACGATCTTAAAAAACTGGTGAGTTATTTGAAAAAAGCAAAAGACTGGGGATCATGGGACATGGGGTCTTCTTCTAGACAGTCGTCTTACTATAAAAAAGGAGCCATCGATAATGCTCAGAAAGCGGCTCATTTTGCACAACGACAATTAAATAAATTTCAACAAGAATTATACGATGTTGGTGTTCGTAACCAAGAATTTGAAATCAATATAGGAAATTTTAATTCCTTCATGGATATATTCTTTGATAATCTGATAAGCGACTGGGTTATACAGCAAAAGATCAAAAATGCGTTAGGAAATGTTGAATTAACTAAAGATAAAGTGACACGTTTAATTCGAGACTTAGAAAATAAATTAGGAAAAATAGAAGAAGAAATCAGCCTTCTTAGTGAAACCAAAGACCAATTATTACTTAGATAGATGAAGAAAATTTTAGTTGCAAATCGAGGAGAAATAGCTTGTAGGATTATCAGGACGATCAAGGAAATGGGCTATATAGCAGTTGCTGTATATTCAGACTTTGACAAACAAGCAAAACATGTGAGAATGGCAAATGAAGCTTATCATCTAGGACCTTCACCAGCTAAAGAATCATATTTAGATATTCCTAAAATTATTGACATATGTAAGAAGCATAAAGTGGATATGATTCATCCTGGATATGGGTTTCTTAGTGAAAATGCTCAATTTGCAAAGGCCGTAAGTGAAGCAAATATCACATTTATTGGGCCACCTGTAGAAGCCATTACTGTTATGGGATCGAAATTAGCAGCAAAAGAAGCAGTAAAGGCACATGATATTCCTATGGTTCCTGGAACAGATGAAGCTATAAAAGATGTAGCAACTGCTGTGAAAATTGCAAAAGATATTGGGTTTCCTATTCTTATAAAAGCTTCAGCTGGTGGTGGAGGTAAAGGTATGCGACTTGTTGAAAATGAAGAAGATATAGAGTCGCAAATGCAAATGGCAATTAGTGAAGCTGTATCAGCTTTTGGAGATGGATCGGTGTTTATAGAAAAATTTGTAACAAAACCAAGACACATCGAAATCCAAGTACTTGCTGATAATCATGGAAATTGTGTGCACTTACAAGAAAGAGAATGTAGTATTCAACGTAGACATCAGAAAGTAGTAGAGGAAGCTCCTAGTGCTGTTCTTTCTTCTGACTTAAGGGCAGAAATGGGCGCTGCTGCAGTTCGTGTAGCCAAAGCTTGTAATTACAGTGGTGCAGGTACTGTAGAATTTTTAATAAATGACAAGCATGAATTTTATTTTTTAGAAATGAATACGCGACTGCAAGTTGAACATCCGGTAACAGAAATGATTACTGGAATTGATCTGGTTAAAGAGCAAATAAAAGTTGCTGAAAATCAAAAACTTAGTTTTAAGCAAGAAGAGATTGCTATGAATGGACATGCCATTGAACTAAGAGTATATGCAGAGGATCCTATGAATAATTTTTTACCAGATATAGGAACATTGAATGTATACAAAAGACCAGAAGGACCTGGTGTTCGATTAGACGATGGTTATGAAGAAGGAGATGAAATTCCTATATATTATGATCCTATGATTGCTAAATTGGTTTTTTATGGGAAAGATCGGTTAGCAGCTATTGAAGGACTTAAAAAAGCAATCGCAGATTATCAGATAGAAGGGATAAAAACGACGTTGGAATTCGGCACTTTTGTTTTAAACCATCCAGCCTTTATTAGTGGTGATTTTACAACCAATTTTGTTAAAGCTTATTTCAATTCTGAAGCCTTAAAAAATGAAGAAAACCATGTCTTTCCAGCTGCTGCGGAGTTATTGAAATATCTTAAAAATGAGAAATCTAGCCAAATTGTGATTAATCAATAAATGGTAGGTGATCGATTATACCTTTGATCTTTTTTGGGCTTGAGCCCAAAAAATAAAATGAAAAAAATGAAAAAAATAGCTTTACATTGGAAGATTTTAATAGGAATGGTTCTGGGGTTTCTTGTGGGTTATACCTTAACCAATATGGGATATGTTCAATTTGTAAAAGATTGGATAGGGCCATTTGGAACTATTTTTATAGGTCTTTTAAAAATGATTGCAATTCCATTAATTATTGCGTCATTAGTAAAAGGAATTAGTGACTTAGAAGATATCAGTAAGTTTTCTAGAATGGGGATACGTACTATTATTTTGTATGTATTAACAACAATAGTTGCAATATCAATAGGGCTTGCTCTAGTAAATATAGTAAATCCTGGTAGTTATATTAGTGAAGAAACATTATCTGAATTGGTTGCTGAAAATAGTGAGACTGCTGAAGGAAAGATACAAAATGCAAAAGCTCAAGGTGAGGCTGGCCCTCTTCAACCATTAGTAGATATTGTACCTGAAAATATATTTCATTCCATGTCCGAGAATGGTTTGATGCTCCAAGTTATATTTTTTGTGATTTTACTTGGAATATGTATGATACTAATTGACAAGGAGAAAGCAAAACCCTTGAAGAATATATTTGATGCATTGAATGACATCATCATGAAAATGGTAGATCTTATTATGCTTATCGCACCTGTAGGTGTATTTGCCTTAATGGCTAAATTAGTAGCAGAGACCAGTAGACCTGATCTAATTTTCAGTTTAATAGTTTATGGATTGACAGTAGTAGTAGGATTGGCATTAATGATTGTTTTCTATTTAATTGTCGTGTTCTTTTATACAGGAAGATCACCAATGGATTTTTTAAAAGGTATCTCTCCTGCGCAACTTGTAGCATTTAGTACCAGTTCAAGCGCAGCAACATTACCCGTAACTATGGAACGAGTGGAAGAACACCTAGGAGTAGATGAAGAGGTCAGTAGTTTTGTACTTCCTGTGGGTGCAACAATTAATATGGATGGAACGTCCTTATATCAAGCTGTTGCAGCAGTTTTCATATGCCAGGCATTGAATGTGGAGTTAACAATGGGCATGATCTTAACAATTCTTTTAACCGCACTTTTAGCATCTATAGGCTCAGCAGCTGTTCCAGGAGCTGGAGTTATTATGTTGATTATCGTGTTAGAATCCATAAATTTTCCATCTGAATTACTTGAAAAGGGAATTGTTATGATATTGGCTGTAGATCGTCCACTCGATATGTGTCGAACTATGGTTAACGTAACAGGAGATGCAACAGTTTCGATGGTCGTCGCCAAGTCAACAGGTCAACTTGGTGAACCAAATCCCAAAAACTTGAAGGATCACTATAAAAATTAATTTGAGGTTTTCATACCTTTAGGCAAACAACTGAAAATGAAATATTTACTACCTTTTATATTCGTTCTTACTTTAGTTTCTTGCAAAGAACAATCGACATTAATGCCTGCTCCCACCGATGAAAACACCATCGTAAAAGAAGACATGGAAAATCCGGTTTTTTCTGCTTCTAAGAAAGCATGGAAAGAAAAATTATTCAGAACAGAAGGGGATAAAACGGCGGAAGAGATTATGCGTGAAAATGCCTATGATCGATTTAAAAAACGAAACACAAATATTTCTACAAGAACACCAATAGAATCTATTGCTGATGGATTGATCACCGGCGAATGGATAGAAAAAGGTAGTATCAATCAAGCAGGAAGTGTATTTAAAACGGCTTATGATGATACAACAGATGAACTATTTCTTGTTAGTGCAGGTGGGCACATATGGAAAGGAGGCTTAGATGGATTTACATGGGAGGTAGTGAATGAAAGAGCTCGATTTAATGTCCGTTTTTTGGAAGTAGGTTATATAGATGGCAATAGAAGAATAGCGGCAAATATTAATCGCATACCACATTATAGCGATGATGATGGACAAACATGGATTCCTTCCAATATTCCATTTTTTGTTAGCTTCAAAGATGAAGTTATGGCAGTAGATGGTACACAACGAATTTTTGTAATAGCCAATGAACCTGGAGACACCAATTCAAACCTTTATGTATCTAATGATTTAGGAGCTACATACACTAAAATTCATTCCTTTATTACAAATGATATGAATTTGATTTCGCTAGCTCATATCAGAAAAACAGATGAAATGTATATTCTGGAATCTTTAGGAACAATATGTAGAGTTTATAAAATGAATAGTGATAAAACAGCAGTCGATCTTATTCAAAGTTTCTCTCCTTTGGATTTACAAGGCAGATCTGCAAGATTTGTTGCATCAGTTGATGAGGATGGAACCCCATATCTATATGCGTTAACCAATCAAAATGGGGTGTCTGTTTTTAGATCAATTGATGAAGGGGTAACATGGACTGACCAAGGAACATTACCGTCAAATCCATGGGGAGTGGGAATTTTTGTAAGCAGTCAAAATCCAGATTTCCTGATGTATGGTGATATAGAATGTTATCGATCTTTTGATGGAGGACAAAATTGGGAAATGATTAATGGTTGGGCTGAATATTATGGTGATGTAGTGAATAAATTGCATGCTGATATGATGTGGTTTAGCGATTATGTCGATCAAGATACTGATGAGTATTTTATGTTGATTAGTAATCATGGCGGAATTAGCAAAATGTTTACCTATGATCAGCAACCTACTAATTTTTCATTAATAGGGCTTAATGTATCTCAATATTATAGTGTAAGAACAAGTCCAGGATCAGAAGAATATATTTATGCTGGTTCTCAAGATCAAGGTTTTCAAAGAGGAGCGGATATTGAAGATGAAGCCCTTATTTTAGCACAACCAATATCTGGAGATTACGGTCATATTCAGTTCACTACAAACGGGAAATTGTGGACAGTTTATCCTGGTGGCTGGATCAGTTTTTGGCCTCAGCCAAATGATCAAGGAATCACAGCTAGTTATACAATAGAGTCAACCAATGAGAGTGTGTGGATTCCACCACTTGCTGCACCGCCACATGAATTTTCAGATCATATTTATGCTGCAGGTGGAAATATAAATGGAGGTTCGGGTTCTTACATAGTTAGATTAGAAGCAGTGGACAATCAAATTAATGCTTCACAATTAGATTTTGACTTCAGAGCAGCATCAGGAGGTGTGGTATCAGCGATTACAGTTGCTGATGAATTTGAACAAACGATTTATGCAGCTACAGATAATGGTGTTTTCTTCACTAGTAATGATTTTGGTGAGACATTTACAAAATCCGATGATGTTCCAGGAGGTCATTATTTGTATGGCCAAGCTATAGTTGCCTCAAAAACGAATAAAGAAATTGTTTACACAGGAGGAAATGGCTTTAATGGTGTTCCATGTATGAAATCAATTGATGGTGGAGTAACATTTGAAAATTATTCAGATGGACTACCTTCAACGGTAATTCTTGGAATGGCGATGAATGATGAAGAGTCATTGCTTTTTGCGGCTACAACAAGTGGCCCTTTTGTTTGTATATTATCTCAGAATAAATGGTACAGTATGCTAGGAGAATCAGCTCCAGACGTTACATATTGGAGTGTAGAATTAGTTAACAACGATCAAACTGTGAGATTTGGAACGTACGGAAGAGGTATTTACGATTTCCAAATTGATTTCTTTGTTTCCAATGAAGAAGAAGAATTACATACGATCCAGCAAACAAAGTTATTTCCTAACCCTGTTTCATCTTTACTGACAATTGAATGGGCGCAGGGAACAAGCAATGCACAGATTTTATCAATGGATGGACAACTCATTCAAGAAATTCCTGAAACTAATGGAACTTCCCAACTAAATATAGACCATTACACTACTGGCAGCTATATTCTTCAGACTATTATTAACGGAAAGACTACAGCACAAATTTTTCAAAAACAATAAGGATTAAAACATGTATGGTCTAAGGATAAATTCTTAAGCTTGCGTACTTTTACGTAAACTTAAAGAATATAAAATGGATAATACCCTAGGAATTGGTAGTCGAATAAAACACCCAGCTTTCGGAGAAGGAGTCATCATAGAAGTAAATGTAGCAGCATATAAATTATGCTTTATGCAATATGGGATCAAAAATTTAGGCAGAGATTATGAGGGGTTCGAGATCATTGAGAAAATAGATTATGAACCTGAACAAAGCTTTTCTCAAGCTGAAAAAAGTTTGGCAAAAATACTAAGATTTTGGGGGGCTTCTAATGAAATTATTGAACTAGGAGCAAAGTGGGAAAACGGCACAATGATACTGAAACCTGCAGATGATGATCTTAAGCCAAAAGAAATTCCAATTGAAACATTCTTTCATAAAATTGTTATGACAAGGGACAGATTGAGAGTGATGGAACAACGAATTAACTCTAGTAAATTATCTGATGAAGAAAAAGTTAACCTTCAGCAATATATTTCTAGAATATATGGTTCACTAACCACTTTCAATGTACTTTTTAAATACAAAGAAGACCATTTCAAAGGTTCTTCTAAATAAAAGGATATGAGATATATTTATTGTTTATTCGTACTCTTCACATTTAACTCATGTGTAGAAATTACAAATACATATGACAAGTTACCCCCAGGAAAATGGCGAGGTGAATTAATTTTGGAAAGTAAAAATTTTATGCCAAATGAAGGCGATGAAGAAGTTCAATTAGGCAATGAAGTTCTAGATGATACAAGACTCCCTTTTAATTTTGAAATAGAATATGATGCGTCCAATAATATGATCTTCTATTTTTTAAATGGTGAAGAACGCATAGAAGTTAAGGAAGTAGAATTCGGTAGAGATTCGAGAACAACAAAAGATACTTTTAAAGTAAGTTTTCCTGAATATGGTTCTCATATTTCAGCAAAATACGAAAGTAATGGGATGACCGGTAGGTTCGAAATACCTGACAAAAACAATTATTTTATTCCTTTTACTGCAAAATTTGGAAAAGATTATCGTTTTACGCCCCTCAAGAAAGAACCTGCTTTGGATATGGGAGGAAGGTGGGAAGTTACTTTTGAAGAAGGAACAGAAGATGAATATAAAGCAATAGGTGAATTCATCCAAGAGAATAACCACCTGACAGGAACATTTATGACTGAAACAGGTGATTATAGATATCTAGAAGGGACGGTACAAGATAATAAAGCTTACCTTAGCGTGTTTGATGGAACACATGCTTTCCTTTTTACAAGTAAAATGATTACAAAGGATAGCATCATAGGAACGTTTAGAAGTGGCAAGCATTATAAAGCAGCTTGGTCAGCTAAAAGAAATAGCGCTTTCCAATTAACAAATCCAAGCGAACTCACTTATCTTACAGAAGAAAACCCAAGTATTGATTTTGATTTTACAGGAATTGATGGGAAACAACTTTCCATTAATGATCCCATTTTTAAAGAAAAAGTAAAAATAGTATCCATCATGGGGACTTGGTGTCCGAACTGTAAAGATGAAATGAAGTTTCTTAAACGTGTAAAAGATTCGTATAATGATAAATTGGAAATAATGGCAGTTGGTTTTGAACGTCCTAAAGATAAAACTAAGGCGCTCTCTACGTTAGAAAAATATGCTAACAAAATGGAGCTAAATTTCCCTATAGTATATGGTGGTACTTTAAGTAAAAGCCTGGCAAGTGAAACTTTTCCTTTTCTAAATAAAGTCATCTCTTTCCCCACTCTAATGATCATTAATAAAGACAATGAGGTGCTTTATATTCATACTGGATTTAATGGACCTGCGACTTCAAAATATAAAGATTTTGAAAAAGAATTTTATAATGAACTTAATAAAGCCTTCGAGTCGTAATGAAAAAACATTCTAAAATTGCTTTTATTACAGGAGCAACCTCCGGCATTGGTAGAGCTTGCGCAAAGGAATTTGCTAAACTTGGTTTTGATTTGTTAATTACTGGTCGAAGACAAGAAAGATTGATTGAAATAGAAAAGAAATTATCACTCAAATATGGTGTTGATATTATATCAATGCAATTCGATATAAGGGATAAAAAAGCAGTGCAAGATGCTTGGAAATCTATTTCAGATGACGTGAAGTCAAAAATTTCAATATTAGTTAATAATGCTGGAGGTGCAAAAGGACTCTCCCCTATTCATGATGGTTCATTTGAACATTGGGAAACTATGATAGACACAAATGTAAAGGGACTTTTATATCTAAGTAAATTTGTTTCTAAAGCTTTTGTTAAACGAAAAAAAGGACACATAATTAACGTATGTTCTACGGCAGGACATGAAGTATATCCAAATGGCGCAGTTTATTGCGCTACCAAACATGCAGTTGATGCTTTGACTAAGGGAATGCGTCTTGATTTACATACATATGGAATAAAAGTATCTCAAGTGAGCCCAGCACATGTAGAAGAAACTGAATTTGCTTTGAACCGATTTGATGGAGATAAGAAAAAGGCTAAAATATATAATGATTTTAATCCATTAACCAGCAAGGATGTTGCGAAAACAATAGTTTTTATTGCTATGCAACCAAAACATGTTAATATCCAAGACGTCTTAATGATGGGGACTCAACAAGCTAACTCAACAACAATCCATAAAATAGGAAGAATTTATGATAAATAATCCTTTATAAATGAACCATTTAATTTAATCAGGTATTACTTTTGTAGAAAATTTAAAATAATGGCAATTTACATAACAGATGATTGTATCAATTGTGGAGCTTGTGAACCAGAGTGTCCGAATAATGCGATCTACGAAGGTGGCGTAAACTGGAAAATGAGTGAGGGTACAACAGTTGCAGGTGCATATACATTAGTGGATGGTACAGTGGTAGATGCTGAAGGGGAAAATGCTCCTATTTACGAGGACTATTATTTTATAGTTGCTGATAAATGTACAGAATGTAAAGGGTTTCATGAAGAACCTCAATGTGCTGCCGTTTGTCCTGTAGATTGTTGCTTACCTGATCCAGAGCGAGTTGAAACAGAAGAAGTTTTACTTGATAGACAATCACGATTACATGCGTAATTCTTTTTGGGCTCGAGCCCAAAATTCATTTTACTCTTATTTATCCTCATGATTCATTATCTCCTTTTTCTCCTATTGATTGTTACAATAGGCCTTACTTTTTATGGTTGTAAAGTACTTCATGTACCCACGTACAAAGGTCCTATTACAGAACGTTGGGATGGAAAGAAGTTTTCGAATCCTAGTGGAAACGAAATGGGAGATTTCAGAGCGCTAATGCAATACCAATTGAAAAATAAGCGATCGAAATGGGATGTTATCAAAAACCATATTAAACCTTTTGATTACAAGGCATATAATCATTCTAGTATTTATTACAAACAAATCAATCATGCAACGGTTTTGGTGCAACATGCAGGTTTAAATATTCTCACAGATCCAGTCTATGGAAAAAGAGCTAGTCCATTTTCATGGTCTGGCCCCAAAAGGAATAGGCCAGCTGCCATTCCCTTTGAAGATTTACCAAAGATTGATCTTATTGTAATTTCTCATGATCATTATGATCATCTTGATGTACCAACTTTAAAAAAGCTAAATGAAAGAGATACGCCTATGATTTATGTTGGGCTAGGAATGAAAGCTTATCTTGAAAAATTTAAGATAAAAAACGTTGTGGAGATGGACTGGGGGGACAAAACAGAACAAAATGGAATGTCCATTCATTTTTTACCTGCCAAGCACTGGAGTAATCGATTTTTATCTCCCCGAAAAACACTATGGGGAAGTTGGATGTTTACAACTTCTTCAAAAACAATTTATTTTGCGGGAGATACAGGTTATGATGATCATTTTAAGCAGATTAAAAAGGATTTCCCTACAATTGACTTGGCATTGATTCCTATAGGTGCTTATGAACCTCGATTTTTCATGCAACATGTTCATATGGCACCAGAAGATGCCTATAAAGCACACCAAGATCTTGCATCGAAAAAAAGTTTTGCCATTCACTGGGGAACTTTCCAGTTAACACATGAAGGCATGTTTGATCCTATAGATGAATTACAAGTTATTCTTGATCAGCATAATGATGAAGCTTTTCATTATGATCGACAACATGACCAATATTATGAAATAAAATAATATAGCAAACAAATATCTGTAAAGCTATAATATGACTACATTTACGGCAAGTTTATCAAGGAATGAAAGTTCATAAAAATCTAGATCAGTTACCTTCTTTTAAGCGTTCCGTCATTACGATAGGTTCATTTGATGGTGTACATAAAGGCCATCAAAAATTGATCAAACGAATTAATGAACTTGCTGCAGAAATTAAAAGTGAAAGTGTAATCATTACATTTTATCCTCATCCAAGACAAGTTATTTACCCTCATGATAAATCGCTACAATTACTGAATTCACTTGATGAAAAGCTGGCTTTATTCAAAAAACATGGAGTAGATCATGTTGTGATAGTACCGTTCTCAATTGAATTTTCGCAGCAAAATCCAAGAGAATATGTAGAGACTTTTCTATTAAAAACATTCAATCCCGCTTATATTGTTATAGGATATGACCATAAATTTGGGATGAACCGTCAAGGTGATATTCATCTATTGAAATCCTATGAAGAACTACACGATTTCAAAACCATTGAAATTGAAGAGCAAGAGATAGCTGATATTACAATCAGCTCAACTAAAATTCGTAAAGCTCTTGTAAATAATGAGATAGCTGTAGCGAATAGCTATCTGAATTATCCATATATGATATCTGGAAAAGTAGTATATGGTGAGCAAGTTGGAACTAAAATAGGCTTCAAAACAGCTAATATCTTAGTAGATGATACACATAAACTAATTCCACCTTCAGGAATTTATGCTGTCAAAGTTCATCATGGTCAAAATCATCATGAAGGGATGCTGTACATTGGTCGTAAACCGACTTTACATGAAGATGCTAATACGAGCATTGAGGTCAATATTTTTAACTTCAATGAGAATATATATGGAGAATATTTAAGACTTGAACTCATTGATTTTATCCGAGATGATGAGAAATTTGATGGCTTAGAAGCGCTTAAATTACAATTAAGGAGAGATGAAATATCTGCTCGAGGTATCCTTCAAAAATTTAAAGCATTCAATCAAGAAGATAAAGCTAATTGTTCTATAGTTATCTTAAATTATAATGGGGAAGAAATACTGGAATCTTATTTACCTTCAACACTTCATTCCTCACAAGAAAAAGTTGATTTTGTATTAATAGACAATGCCAGTACCGATGAGTCTGTTGCATTTATTAAAGAATGGCATCCTGAGTATCGACTGCTTGAATTCACTAAAAATTATGGATATGCGGGTGGTTACAATAAAGGATTGGAACAAATTAACACGAAATATATAGCACTCATTAATTCAGATATTCGATGTACCCAAAATTGGTTGGACCCTATTATAGAAATGATGGAAAATGATGAGTCTATAGGGGCTGTATCGCCCAAAATCCGCTCTATAAACGATCCGGACTGTTTTGAATATGCAGGTGCCTCTGGTGGATACATGGATTATCTATCTTATCCATTCTGCAGAGGTAGAGTATTTTCTACTGTTGAGGAAGATAAGGGGCAATATGATGATGCAAGAGAAGTTTTTTGGGCAAGTGGAGCAGCTATGGTTGTAAGAAAAGATGTATTTGACAATTTGGAAGGATTCGATGCATCTTATTTTGCACATCAAGAAGAAATAGATTTTTGCTGGAGAATTAAAAGAGCTGGTTATAAAGTTATGGTTCAACCAAAATCACTTGTTTATCATCTTGGTGGAGGAACTTTAGCTTATGAAAGTCCAAATAAAACGTATCTAAATTTTCGCAACAATCTAATTACACTAATTAAGAATGATGAAAGTATATTTTGGTTTGTAAAATTTATATGGAGACTTATTTTAGATGGAATAGCGGGTATTCAGATTCTTACACAAAGGAAGCCGAAAAATATGTATGCTATAATAAGAGCACATTGGTACATAATTCCACGGTTTTTCAGCTTACTTGATAAAAGGAGATCTACTAAAAAACTGATTCAGAAATATAAAAGAGATTCATATAATAAAATTGGAATTTTTAATAAAAGTATTGTTTTTCAGTATTTTGTAAAGGGGAAAAAACAATTTTCAGATATTTCGAATAATGGCAGCTTCTAAGTATTATTCTGAAATATTCAAAGACGATCATCTCCTTGTTGTTAATAAACAACCAGGTGTTCCCGTAATACCTGGAAGGAACTTAAAATGTGCAGCGCTACGAGATATTTTAAAACAAAGATATAAACAAGAAATTTTCGTCAATCATAGAATAGATCGCTTCACTAGCGGGATTGTTGTTTTCGCGCTAGATTCGGCAACCCACAGCAGTTTAAATGAAGCTTTTAAACTAAATAAAGTTCAAAAGTCTTATCAATGTATTTCAGCTGGGACATTAAAAGATGGAAGTCATGTTGTAGATGCACCTATTTTTATTGATTCAAGATCACCTAAAGTACGCATTGACCCAAAAGGGAAAAATTCTTTAAGTAGGTATAAAGGAATTGAATCCGTAAAAAATTTTCATAAATTGGAAATTCAAATAGAAACAGGAAGAACACATCAAGTTCGTGTTCATTTGGCCCATGAAAAACTGCCCATCTTAGGAGATGAAGTGTACAACAATAGACCTTTTTATTATCTAAAAGATTTAAAAAAGAATTTCTCGGAAAATAAGTTGAAAGAACATAGGCCTATAATAAGTAGGCAAGCTTTACATGCTTATGCTATTTCTTTTGAACATCCTCATACTAATGAGTTCTTGACTTTCACTGCAGATTGGCCTAAAGACATGAGAGCATGTTGGAACATTCTTAAAAAATACGGAGCTTAATCATAGGTGTCAAGCCATTCAGCTAAAACCTCCCACTCTTCCATTTTAGATTCTAACTCCTGTTTTAACGAATTATATTTTGCTAAATCTTCTTGACTTGTTGAGTTGGTAAAGAAAGCAGGGTCCGTCATTTTCTCTTCGAATTGCTCTTTTTCATCTTCCAACTTAGCAATATCGCGTTCCACATATTGCATTTCCCTTCTTTTCTTTTTTAGGAGTTCTCGATTTACAGATGGCTTAGAATTTGTAATTGTTTTTGAAGAATTTTGTTTCGTTGCCATCTCAATTTCACGCATATCATCTGCAGCCCGTTTATCTAAAAAATAATTGATATCTCCTAAGTACTTTTTAATCTTTTTATCTCTAAATTCGTAGACAATATGACATAAATCAGCTAGGAAATCACGGTCGTGAGATACAATTAATACAGTTCCTTCATAAGACTGCACTGCATTCTTTAATATCTCTTTTGATTGGATGTCTAAATGATTTGTCGGTTCATCCAATACCAATAGATTACCTGGATAAAGGATCATCATGGCCATAGCTAATCTAGCTCGTTCTCCACCTGAAAGTACAGAAACTTTTTTATCTACATCCTCCCCACTAAATAGAAAACTACCTAAAATAGTACGTAATCTAGTTCTCATATCTGGCGGTGAAACAGCTTCCATGGTTTCCAGAAGTGTTTTTGAATTATCTAGATTATCTGCTTGATTCTGTGCATAATAACTTACATCAACATTATGACCAAGTTGAACTTGACCTTTTTCCGCTTTAATTTTCTCAATTAATATCTTGACAAGCGTCGTCTTTCCTTGTCCGTTTTGACCAACAAACGCAACTTTCTCTCCTTTTTCTATCTCAATAGATATATCATCTAAAACATTTTTTTCCCCATAAGATTTGCTTATATGATCGCCTTTTAAAACGATCCTTCCTGAACGCTGGCTGTGCGGAAAATGGATCTTCATCGTCGCAGCTTCTTCGTCAACTGCTTCTATTCTTTCCAGTTTGTCCAATTGCTTTTTCATGGATTGTGCCATTTTTGTTTTTGTAGCTTTTGCCATGAATCTAGTTATCGTTCTTTCTTTTTCTGCAATCTGTTTTTGTTGATTTTTATACGCCGATAATTGAATTTCTCTACGTTCTTCTTTAATTTTTAAATACTTATTATAAGGCGCTTTGTAGACCTCAAGTTTACTGAATTCTATTTCTGCTGTTTTTCCAGTTACATTTGATAAAAACGTTTTATCGTGTGAAATCACGATAATTGTCATATGTGATTTAGCTAAATAATTCTCAAGCCAAAGAATAGATTCTATATCCAAGTGATTTGTTGGCTCATCGAGTAACAAAATATCTGGACTACTCAATAATAATCTTGCTAACTCAGCCCGCATAATCCACCCTCCAGAAAACGTATGCATTGCATTATGAAATTCCTTTTGGCGGAAGCCAAGACCAGTTAATACAGATTGTATTGAAGCTTCTAGGTTATTTCCACCTAACATCTCAAAAGAGGTATTCAATTCTGCTAAACGATCAAATACTTTTAAATCTTCCTCTCCATCTCCTATTTCACCCTTCTCCAATCGTTCATTTATTGCATTTATTTCGTCCTCTATTGCATTTAATTTATCGAATGCCGATTTCGCAAGTTCATACAAGGTAATAGATGCATAATCGGGTAAATCCTGAGTTAAAAAAGCTAAGCCAATACCTTTGTTTAATTCAACAAGACCATTATCAGGGCGTTGAGTACCTGCTATTATTTTAAGTAAGGTAGATTTCCCTGTACCGTTTCTTCCTACAAGTCCAATTTTCTCTCCTTTCTCAACTCTTAAGCTGATATTGTTATAAAGAACTCTATCTCCGTATTTTATGAAAATATTGCTTAGCTGAATCATCAATTCAGATTAAGATGATCAGGAATATCTGCAATGATAGCCAGATGGTCAGAAATATTTGCCATAGATGATTTCCACAATTTATCTGAAGGAATATTAATTAAATAATTATTGTCCATTGTATCAACAACCCAAGAACCCATTTCCAGTTCATTATCCAACTGTCCAAGTGACCAACCAGAATACCCTACAAAAAATTTAATATCAGAGCCAGTAATTACTTTATTTTCAATCAAAAATTTCAATTTTTCAAAATTACCTCCCCACCATAATCCATCTCTTATAAAAACAGCATCATCAATAACATCACCACGACTGTGAACATAGTGTATGGTATCATGGCCTACTGGACCTCCCATATAGATGTCTTCATCAAATTCAGGAAAGTCTTGGAGCAAATCACCTACTTTCACATCAAGAGGCTTATTTAAAATAAAGCCTACTGTGCCATGATCAGGTTCATAATCACATATGAGGACGACCGATTGCTTGAAATTGGGGTCTTCCATAAAAGGTTCTGAAATCAATATTTGGCCAACAGAATTTTCTTCCATAGACGTAAAGATACATTAAAAGCTATAGGAAAATCAATAGTAAATATGCTTTAGCTAACTTTTTTATTGTAAAGGAGACGTAGGAAAAGATCGATCAATTTTCTTTACAAAAGAAGAAAGAGTCTTACCGTTTCCACCTACCTCAACAAACTCAGTTACTCCATCAGAAATCATATTTTCCATAATTTGTGTCCATTTTACTGGAGCAATTAATTGTTCAATCAGATTCTCTTTTATACTTTTTGGGTTTGAATAAGCTGTAGCGTCAACATTCTGATATATGGGACACCTAGGAGTTGTAAAATTTGCTTCATTAATGGCTTCACTTAAGGAATTTTTAGCAGAAGCCATAAAAGGAGAATGGAATGCACCATTAACGGGCAAAATTATTGCCCTTCTTGCACCTAATTCAGTAAGTAAAGTAACCGCTTGCTCTATACCTTTTACGGAACCACTTATTACAAGCTGTCCAGGACAATTATAATTAGCAGGAATCACTGTTTCTTCTATTTGGGCGCAAGCCTGTTCAACAACTTCGTTATCCAAACCAAGAATTGCCGCCATTGTGCTTTCGGATTCATTACATGCTTCTTGCATCGCAAGCGCTCTCTTTTGAACAAGAGATAGACCGTCTTGAAAGGTCATAGCCCCAGCAGCAACCAAAGCTGAAAACTCACCAAGTGAATGCCCCGCAACGACATCAGGTTGAAAAGAGTCACTGATTTTTGATTTTATAACGCTATGTAAAAAGACAGCTGGTTGTGTAACTGACGTCTTTTTCAATTCATCTGCTGTACCATTAAACATAATTTCGGTTATGTCAAAACCTAGAATTGCGTTAGCTTCTTCAAATAACTCTTTAGCAATTGTACTAGAATCGTACATATCTTTGCCCATTCCAACGAATTGAGCACCTTGACCAGGAAAAACGTATGCTTTCATTTTATTTTTTGCTTTCGTAATCGTTAGCAGAGATTAAATGCACTTCGAAGAATGTATAAGTTTCATAAATTCAGCACGTGTTTCAGCTTCTCTGAATTGACCAGTGAAAGCTGAACTAGTAGTTACAGAATTTTGCTTCTGAACTCCTCGCATCATCATACACATATGACGAGCTTCTATAACTACTGCAACACCTTGAGGTTTTAAAGCACTATCAATACATTCCAAGATTTCTTGAGTTAATCTCTCCTGAACTTGTAATCTTCGCGCAAATATATCGACTACTCTTGGTAATTTACTAAGACCAACGATGGTTTTATTTGGAATATATGCGATGTGGGCTTTTCCAAAAAATGGCAACATATGATGTTCACATTGCGAATATAATTCAATGTCTTTAACAATTACCATTTCATTATATTCTTCGTGAAATAACGCTCCTTCTATTACTTTACGGGCGTCCTGATGGTAACCTTGAGTAAGAAATTGAATAGCTTTGGCAGCACGTTCTGGAGTCTTTATCAATCCTTCTCTTGCAGGATCCTCTCCCACTAACTCTAGAATGTTTTTATAATTCTTCTTGAGTTTTTCGGTTATCTCTTCATTGTATTGTTCTATTTTGGTATAGCTCATGTAGTATTTTATATTGTTCTTACGTGCTAATGAACGTGATTCTAAGAAATTAGTTTAATAAAGTCATTTTGTAATATGCAATTTTTAGAATTTGATCGAGCTTTTTGATACTTTTAGCGAAAAGCTTCAATATAAAAGATAATAATGTGCAAGATATAGTTATGATTGTAAGGTGATGAAAAATAATGTATTTTCTAAAATGTGGGGGGATTTACAAAATCGCTTTGTAAATTCTGAAAATAAGAATATATGGTATCATTTATTCTTTTGGCTGGTCGTGCTTGTTGTTTTAATTATTACTGAACGAAACCGATACGAATTAAAAATCACTTTAGTTAAAGAACTTGTCAATGTAGCATTTTTCGCACTTGTGGTATATTTTAATTTACTTTTCTTAATTCCGGAATATTTTCACAAGAAAAAATATTTAACGTATACATTTTTCTTAGTCTTTAGTGTGGTCATTATCAGTCCTGTAAAAACATTTGCTCTGTATATTCTTTTTCAGGGTTTGCCCCAAATTCAAATGCGTTTTGTGGAGAACCAAGGGTTTATATTCTTATCCTGTTTATTTGTAGCATTTTCCTCCACTATTTTTCAAATTCTAACGGATTGGCAAAAATCTGATGTAGAGAAAAAAGAGCTAGAATATAAAACAACTCAAACAGAATTGAATTTTTTAAGATCCCAAATCAATCCACATTTTCTTTTTAATACATTAAATAATTTATACGCATTAACACTTAAGAAGAGTGACGCTGCACCTCAAACAGTACTGAAACTAAGTGAAATCATGCGTTACATGTTGTACGAATGCAATGAAAGGCAAGTATTACTTAGTCAAGAGATTAACTACCTAAGGAATTACATCGAACTTGAAAAATTGCGATTGAATAAAGACTTTGAGATAAAGTTAGATATAGAAGGGGAAATCCAAGCGCAACGAATAGCTCCTCTTTTGCTTACTCCATTTATTGAGAATGCATTCAAACATGGTATAAACAAGCGTTTAATAGATGGTTTTATACATATTCAATTATTTGTTAAAGAAGATGATTTAAAGTTGGATATTACCAATTCTAAAGGCGATTATAAACCTATAGAATTCCCTAAGAAAAAAAGTGGAGGAATAGGTTTGGCCAATGTAGAAAGACGTTTACAAATTTTATACCCAGAGAAACACGAACTTCATATTACTGAAGATTTAAATAGCTACACAATACAATTAAATATAAAAATTGACATATGATACATGCAATAATAGTTGATGACGAACCTTTAGCACAAGACATTTTGGAATCTTACATAGAAAATTTACCGAATGTACATTTAGTATGCAAATGTTCAAATGCAATAGAAGCAAATGAAATATTAAAAACAGAGACTATAGATCTTATATTTTTAGACATACAGATGCCACAAATAACGGGTATAGACTTTGTTAAATCGTTACAGAACCCACCTGTAATCATCTTTACTACAGCTTATTCAGATTATGCTGTTGAAGGTTTCGAATTATCAGCAACAGATTATCTATTAAAACCGATTCCCATGGATCGCTTCATGCAGGCTGTTAACAAAGCAGAAAAAGAGATTGCTCGTAGAAAAGGAAGTGTGCAGGGAGAGTCAACTGGAGAAGATTTTTTCTTTGTTAAAGCAGATAAAAAGCTGATAAAAGTTAACCATGATGATATATTATACATTGAAGGATTAAAAGACTATGTAATAATTAGATTGAAAGAAGGACGTGTTATTACACTGCAAACAATGAAAAGCTTAGAGTCAAAGTTACCAGCTTCTAAATTTAAGAGAATCCATCGATCTTATATTGTATCTACAAGTAAGATTAAAGCCCTTATGGGGAATATGGTTGAGTTAATAGAGAATGGAAAATCAAAACATCTTCCTATCGGTAAAAATTACAAAGATGAGTTGCTTAAAGTTGTAAACGAGAATAGATTGTAGATATAAATAGAGGATATTCTTGAATTGTTCGAAGTAATCTATTATTTAGGAAAAGAGAATAAAAGAGTATCCTCTCTTCTATTCAAAAGGTATTTTTTTCATATCCTTAGTAGCTTCTATAATTTTATAAACAGCAAGGCTCAGAATAATCATTTCTTGTTCTGGCGATATATTTCTTTGTAATTGAAAAGCTCTCGGATTTACTCTTCTAGCTTTTTCAATATTGATCAAACTACCTACAAATTCATTTTGGATACGAATTGGCCACCATTCTGCATTTGTAATTTTAATATCGGCTAGAATAGTTTTTCTTGTTAAGTGAAGCTTATTATCATTTTTTAAATCGCCTAAATATTGATTATTTACATAAAAAGAACAAAGATCATTTTTAATAATAAATTCAAAATTATGTTTTGCTGATTCGGCAACAATAATTGATAAATCACTTATGGAAGGAATCTTTTTCCATATATATGCAACCATATGTTCATGGTATATTGAGCTAATTATTCCTTCAACTGTACTTGAAAAAGCAGATTTTGCTTTTCTTTTATCTTGAATGAGAGACATTAACTCTAGTTCTTCTCCCTCCCAATCAACAAGGTTGCTAGTAAGTGGCTCTAATTCCTTTCGAGCTTGGGCTAATTCTTTTTTCAATCTCGATTTGCCAGAAAATAAAAAATCAAATATGGAAAGCATGTGTCAAAAATATAACTATAATAGTTAAAAAAGAGAAAAGCTTAGACTAAATTAAATAGACTAAAGATAAGATCGAAGAGATTGATGATTATATGATTTTTTCAATCGTCTTAACGATCTATCTCTTATTTGTCTTACTCTTTCTCTAGTTAAACCATGTCTATTACCAATCTCTTCTAAGGTTTGAGGCTGTTTTCCTTTTAACCCATAATAATCGCTCAATATTTCAATCTCTCGAGGACTGAGTCTCTCTAGGCCAAATTTAACTTCTTGTACAAGACTTTTTTTCATTAAATTTTCATCAGGTGCATTTCCTTCAATTTCTTGAAATAAATCTAACAAAGTAGAATTTCCATCATCACCACCTAGTGGTGCATCAACTGAGACATGTCTACTTGTATTACCTAAAATAGAAGTAATTTCATTTTCAGGTAAATTAAGTAATTCTGATAATTCTTGATGAGTAGGCTCTCTCTCGCATTCTTGAATAAAACTGGTATAAGCCTCATTCACTTTATTATAGTTACTTACTTTATTCAGAGGAAGTCGTACCATTCTTGAATACTCCACAATTGCTTGCAAAATAGATTGCCTTATCCACCATACTGCATACGAAATAAACTTAAAACCTCTTGTTTCATCGAACCTTCTAGCCGCTTTCATTAATCCTACATTGCCTTCGTTTATAAGATCACTTAGTGATAAGCCTTGATTCTGATAGTTTTTAGCTACAGAAACTACAAAACGTAAATTCGCTGTAGTTAATTCTTCAAGTGCTTTCTCATCTCCTTTTTTAATACGTATTGCTAACTCAATTTCCTCTTGGGCTGTTAGCATTGGTATGTTCGCAATTTCATTTAGATATTTATTGAGAGCTAAGCTTTCTCTATTTGTTATCTTATTGGTAATTTTTAATTGCCTCATGTAATTGGAAATATGCTAATAACTTGAAAGATATAGGTATTATCATTCATAGTCAAATTATATGATGTAAACTTATTTTAAGTGTTTTATATATGGTAGTTGAAAATTAAGACCCTAATTATTACAAATAAAAAAGGTGACTCAATCGAAATCGAATCACCTTTGTAGCAAATACTTAATTTATCTTATTATCGTATCAATGTTACATTTCCTACTTTCTTGTATTCAGCTCCATTTGAACAAGTAGCAATTAAGCAGAAAGCATATACATTTGGCGACAAGTTAGCTCCTTTGAAAGTGCCATCCCATCCATTATTAATATCTGTTGAAACAAAAACCTCTTCACCCCATCTATCATAAACTCGTAAATCCATAGATTTAACAAAATTTGATCTTACTTGAAATGCATCATTTACTCCGTCTCCATTTGGGCTAAATGCATTTGGTAAATAAACATCCGTTTCATCACACTGAGGTAATTGCGGCTCTATAGTTAGTGATTGCTCCAATGTACAACCATTTTCATCAGTAATAGTAACTGTATAGGTTGTAGTCTCAACTATTGTATCACTGATTGAAACTGTTGTTTCACCTGAAGCCCACTCGTATTCACACATATCATCTTCTGGTTCCACAGTTAAGATGATTTCTTGACATTGAAAAGGATTCGGATCATCAGGTACAATGGTTTTATTAATTTCTGAAATGTTTAATACAAATGTTGATGTATCAATGCAACCATTATCTAAATTTGTAACTATAACTGAAATTTCTTTAGTAGTTTCTGCGCTTACAATAACTTCAGTAGTTCCTTCACCTGATAGTATACAATCAGTTGGCTCCCAGTCATATGAGAAGTTGTCACCTTCTGAATTATTTGTTAGTGTTAGCATTACCTCTTCATCAACGCATGCTATTTCAGGTCCATCAATAGTAAGATCAAACTGATATACTTCAATTGTAATCATATCAGAATCCTCACATCCAAATTCGTCTGTTAATGTGACAATCAAGTCAAATGTTTCATCTCCTGTTATGGATATAGTTAATCCACCTTCTTGTAAAACTTCACCATCGCCTGAAGTCCATACTACTTGATCAGCATCTCCATTAGTAGTTGCTGAAATTTCTACCGTTTCACCAAAACAAATTTCAATATCCTCTGATTCGATTTCAATTTCTGGTATTTCACCAACTTCTACTGTTTGTGTAATTCCCTCTCCCATACAAGGCCCTTCATCAATCGTTAATGTTACTTCATAGGATCCAGGACCTGGATATGTATAACAAGGATTAGCTTCATTGGAAACATCCTCATCCGTACTTTCGTCTCCAAAATCCCACATATAGGTTTGATTATCAGGTGTTGTTGTATTTGTAAAACATACTTCAAATGAGCCACAAGTAATTTCACTTGTGAAAGAAATATCTGGCTTTTGCTCAGCATCGATATCAATCGTATCCATTATGGAGCATCCATATTGATTTGTTGCAGTGAATATGATCTGTGTGGTAAATTCAGGATCTGTCACAACAATTATTACAGATGAATCAGTTACTGCAGTAATTATATCATTATCTTCAAACTCATATGAAACATCTTGATTAGGATTGTTGTTTACAATTTCTATTTCTTCATTAGAATCTGTACACGCAGTAAACGATGAAGGATATGTAAGATCTAGGCTTCCGTTTATAATTTCATAACTTGCAACATTACTACAACCTGTGCCTTCTTTTACTTCAACATAGATCACTTCGATATCATCTACCATCTCATATTCAAGATTTTCTGTCATGTCCCCAATTATCGTATTGAAATTTGGATCGGTAGACCATAGAAATTGATTCCCTTCTAATCCTCCATCTACTGTTAAATTAGCAATTCCATCACAAAATAAACTGTCACCTGATATACTCAGATCTGCTTTTTCAATCACATCAGCTGTAAGTTCTTTTGTAATTGTACAAGAACCATCTGAAGCTGTGACCATGTAAGTTATATTTTCAAGTGGTGCAATTGATATGACACATGGATCATCTGGATCATCAAGTATAACGTAATCCAATGGAGTTATAGAATACGTAAGGTCACAATTGGGATCAATAATAATTTCGATTGTATCTCCTTGACAAACCATCATAGGATTTGCTACCAGTTCAAAGTCTAGTGGATCGGCATCTACTATCTCTGTAACTTCTGACGTACATCCATTTTCACTAGTTGTTATCAACGTAACAGATAGATCATCAATAGTTGGTACAATAACTGTTACAGATTGCCCCTCAACAGTTGTATTAAAACCTCCACCTGATATGGTCCATTCATTGGAAATAATATCATAAGTAGGATCGGAACTTGTACTTGTCAACACTAATACTGTAGAATCATTCTGACAACTTTCAATCGCTGCATCAAAAGAAGCAATCAATTCCGAATTGTAAACACCCAAAATTTCTGTTGCCGTATTTGAGCACCCATCTAAATCTCTAATAGCTTCAAGTGTTATCGTATATAATCCATCTTGAGGAAAAACAAATGTTGGGTTTTCATCTGATGCATTGAAAACAACATTATCAGCTGGAGAAACCGTCCAATTATATGAATCTGCATTAGTAGAAGTATTTTCAACTTCAACTTCTAAACCATCACAAAATGGATTAGGTACTTCAAAAGAAGCCATAGGTCCAGCTGTACAAATTCTAGTATTATATTCAAAGTCTCTAATAACTGTTGTTACTAATTCGCCATTTCTATATTCCTGCACACATACTCCAACTAACCATTGTCCAACTGTGTTAGGAACAGAAGTCAATAAACCAGTTTGTGGATCTATTGATAAAGGAACATCAGCAGGAAAAGGATTGTCAAAAGTAAAGGGTGGCTTATATTCAACTAGATCAAACGGAGGTCCCGATGGAGGTGCAGGATATGGATTATCAAATGAAGCTCCATCTTGGGGAGGACATAAACTATATACTAATGAATCACCTTCAGGATCTGTGGCTGACATATCAAAAGTTAATGTCATGTCAGTACAAATGTAAACATCTGGCCAATCATTAAAGACAGGAGCTGAATTACATTCTTCCATCGTATTTTCAAGTAATCGTATACTATAAGTTGATCCTACTTCTAATGGATCGATAATATTATCAAGAGTTACATTCCTACAGCATCTTTGATATACGAAATAATACCCCGTGTTTCTTACAGGTAAGTTAACAATACCTTTATAAACAGCTTCAGTTACGCATACTGGATCTCCTATAAAACCACAGCCTGAGTCTAAATCTGTGTCAATTGTAGTTATAGTAGGATTTGTCATTTGTATCGTTCCTCCAGTTCCAAAAAATGGTAATAGATTTCCAAAACCATCATATATTCCTACATAAGCAATAGTATCAAAAGGTTCTACACCATTTTCACAATCTCTTCTGACAGTTAAAGTAACTTCATAATCTCCGTTACCTAGACATTCATAAGTAAGATCTCCACCTACAATGTGCGTTGCGTAAGCTTGAGGTAGTGAAATTATGAAAAGACCTAATATAAAGACTAGTCTTGACCAACCCATATTAAGAATGTTTTTGTTAATATTTATTTTCGTGCTCATGCTTAATTCTGTTGTCGGGTTACATCAATAATTTCCACCCTTCTTTCTCTTGATGCCTCAGTACTGTATATAGACCTTCTTTTGTCAGAATAGCTGTCTGATACACCAACAGGAGAAAGATTCTCCCCATAAGAGATATCAGTAATTTTTAATTGACCTGATTCTATGTAAGGTATTAAAACACCCCCTCCAAAAGCTCTTATATCATTAATAACTGAAGAAATTCTTCTCTGCCCAAGATATAAGTTGTAATTAGTTTGTGACAATGGACTTGCATGTCCCTTAATAATAATCTCAATAGATTCTCCAGTTGCTAATACTGGTTGAATTTCTCTAAGGAAATTATTAAATTTAATATAACCACCTGCAACATCAACCTCAAAGAAATTATTAATACTTGCAGCATCAGGTGCTCTACGAGCATACTCAGATTGACGTTTAATATAACTATTATATGTTTGTGTATATGTCAAGCTGGTTGCTTTACTAGTAGTCCTAGGATTTGGTCTATCATTATGGAAATACAAATTAACAGGGAGATAGTTCCCTAGTTTTGCTACATAATCTGATCTTAAATAAATGTTTTTAGTAATTTTTGTTCCTGCTACATTTTCTGTTATTACTTCTACAGATGCAGGATAATACCCTGGTTTAGAAACATCTATTTTATATTTATTTCCTCTTGTAATTTTATAATTAAAATCGTTTCCATCAAAATTAGTAATTACAATAGGCTCAATAGAGCTATCTGTTAAATCTGTCAGAATAACGGTAGAACCATTAAGTGCTTCTTTAGTAGCATCATCAAAAGTAAATACATCAAGCTCGAGAAGGTCTGGCTCGAGGTATAATTTTTTAATAATCTCTTGTGATTTTTTTAATCCACACGTACTATATCGGATGGTATCAGATATATAACCTGCTTTCTCTCCTATTATTAAATAATCAGTGCATCTATCTAATTTAAATTTGTGATCAATGTCATCTAAATTAGTTATTTCACCCACTAATTCTCCCGTCTTCTCATTTATCAACCTTACTGTAGCTCCATTTAAATCAGCTTGGGAAAATTTATCATAAGTCAATGCATTCAAGTCAAGTTCTAATTCTTCAAATTTAACTTTATAGATATCAAAACAACACGCTTCTTGCAATTCATCTATGTACAATGCCCCATCTCTATTAGATGAGAAATAACCATATTCTTCGTCATCTTGAAGTATAAAATATATATCATGATAAGAGCTGTTCAATGGATTGTTTAAATGATTTACTTCACTGTAAGTACCATTATTAAAACTTGAACTATATACATCATAACCTCCAAAAGAACGATACCCATTACTTGAGAAGTATAGAGTGGAAGACTTTATGTGAAAAAATGGAGTAATTTCATCTTCCTTGGTATTTACAGAACCTAAATTTTGAGGAGAAGTGAAATTGTCTTTGTTATCAATTATGGAATACCAAATATCCAAATTACCTTTCCCTCCTTCTCTATCAGAAACAAAATATAATATTTCTTTATCTAAGTCCGAATTATAACCTACAGTCGGATGGGTTGAAGTATAGGCTTCATTATTAATAAAGTCAGGTAATTTTTTACCTTCACCAAATGAACCATCTTCATTAATCATTTTACAATATAAGTCACATCTTATTTCTGCATCATTTAACCGATCACATATTGTATAAAAAAACTTTGATTTATCTTTATTGAAAGCTCCGTTCGCTGTGTTTGAATTTGATTTATTTACATCTTCTCCAAGAATCATTGACGAACCGAAATTATCTTCCATATTTTCAGGAATTTCAGCTTTCAAAATTTTTGAAATTTTGTTGCCTTTTTTAAGTGGATCATCAAACCTCATTGAAGAATAAAAGAGTTCTGAATCCTTAATGGCAGGTCCAAAATCACTATAACCAGTGTTGATATTAGAACCCAAATTATTTACAGAAATTGTTTCATCTGGATTCTCGATTTCATTCAACGCCCATTCGGAGGCTGCTCTTTCTTTATCTGCTTTGTAAGTAAAAAATTCATCATCTCCACTATTTTCAGATAAGTAAAGATCATATTCATCTTTTGCATCTTCATATTTACCTTGCTTCTGCATCATTTCTGCAAGATAAAATGTAGTTAATGGATATGTATTCTCAGTATCTCTGTCTTTTACAAATCGGTATGATTCTTCAGCTAGCTCATATGACATAAATTGTCTAGCTGATTCAGCAAGCTTATAGCGTAAACTTACATCTGATGTATCGAAGGCTACTGCTTCTTGATAATAGACAAGAGCTGCATAAAAACTTTTATTTTCAAATGCTTCTTCCGCAGCAGCAATATAAGCCTTTTGCGTTTGGGCGAAAGCCCCAACCGAAGTAATAAGAAATAAAAATATTATATGGATTTTTCTCATAATTAGTCGGTTCTCTTTTTAATAAATTGGACAAGCTTTCTTTTCATTAAGAGGCTTTACATTAGTAATAATGTACCTCACATGAACCTCAGGTCCTCCCAATCTATTAATGTCATGTTGAGTATGAAAACCAGTTAAATTGAAGTCATAAGATGCTCCAATATACCATTGGTTATAGTGTAATGCTGCAATAGGGATTAAGTCACCAGCGAATCTGTATGACAGACCCAAATCAACTGCATATTTCTTGCCTGGATTTTGATTGATGTGAAAACGCAACAATCCACCAGCCAAAAGTTCCTGATATCTTTGCTGTCTTGCATAGATACCGTGTAACTGAATATCTATTTTTTCTGTTGTTTTGAAAAGTGTTTCAAAATTAACCGCATATCTGACTGGTAAACTGAGTCTTGATTGGTTTGCTAGGAAAGTTAAATTTGGTGGAATTAAATGCCAAGCACCAACACCTAAATTCAAGTAGGTTCTTGATGATTTTTGATAACGATAATTTATACCTATGCCCGACTCTAAGTAATTTACTCTTTGTCCATCAAAATTTTCTCCAGAGCCTAATGTTTCATCTATAACTGTCCCCGTCCAATAATTATCCCACGTCAATTGGTCGCCGTCAAATCCTTCGCTAGCAAATCCTAATAATAGACCACCTGTTAAAACATTATTGGAATTAATGAGATAAGAATATGAACCAGTTAAATTTAGATTCATGATGTTATAATTGGGATCACCAGAACGATCATAATTAAAGATTGCACCAAAGCCAAAAAATCCCTTATCTCGATTTTTCGTATAATACTTTTGATCGTAATTCGCACTAAATGTTGTGTATGGAACAGGAATTTGTCTCCATTGATCTCGCATACTACCAACAACCCGTACATCCCCATTGAAGACACCTGTCAACGCTGGATTAATGTTCAGTGGACTATTGTAGAACTGCGAATAATGAATATCCTGACCTTTTAGGTTATGTTGACTTAAGAAAATGAAAGACATCATAACCAATGCTGCGTAAAAATTCTTTCTCAAAGCAGGTTGGTTTAATACATTAAATATTGCTTTTATATGTAACAGTTTAACGCACACATCATTCGAATCAAAAAATTACATTTGCAGATAAAATTTTGATTTTTATGAATTTATAAAAAGCAATTCGTTCTCAGTTTACCTAACAAATATAGTACTTGAGCATTACAAAGACTAGCTTTTAACACATTTATTTTTTTAATATACAAAAATTATTTTTATATAAAAGCGCTGCTTCGACATAAAAAAAAAGTAAACTTTAGTCACTGTCAAGCAATGCCTAGTTTCTTACATTTTATATCTTTATCTTATATATTATAGAATTTCATAATGTTAACTTTATTTTTTTTTACCTTGACTCTACTAAAATGACTTTCAATCTATTATATGTTATATAATAAACAATGTTAAATTTTATCTCGGTTTATAAATTTTAATAAAGAAAAGATCATTATTGTCAGTCTATTTCGTCTTTAAGAAATGAAACGTATAGCTATATTAACAGGAGCAGGAATTAGTGCTGAAAGTGGGATAAAAACTTTTAGAGATGCCAATGGTTTATGGGAGGGGCATGATATAATGGAGGTCGCAAGTCCACAAGGTTGGAAAAGAAATCCGAAACTAGTACTTGATTTTTACAATAAGAGAAGAGCTCAATTAAAATTAGTTGAACCAAATGCTGCACATACAAGTTTAGTAGAACTAGAATCTAAATACAACGTACAGGTAATTACACAAAATGTTGATGATTTGCATGAAAGAGCAGGTTCATCACACATCATTCATTTACATGGAGAACTTAAAAAAATAAGAAGTCAAATAAATCCAGATCATATTGAATATCTGGAGGGAGATCTGCATATAGGACATAAATGTCCATTTGGCGGTCAGTTAAGACCTCATATTGTATGGTTTGGTGAATCTGTCCCAAAAATTCAAGACGCAGCAACTCATGTATCCTTAGCAGATATTATTGTTATTATTGGGTCGAGTATGCAAGTCTATCCTGCTGCAGGGTTGACTACATATGCTCCAGATAATTCAGAAATATACTATATAGATGCGAAGCCAACTATAAATTTCGAATTACAACAACGCAATATAAATGTTATTGCGGGGACAGCAACGAAGTGTGTTCCTGAATTAGTGAAAAAGTTACTTCAATAAAAAAATGGCAAGTATCAGAATTGATACTTACCATATGGATTTGAGCTAAAGATTTATTTTAATTACCCACTACACATAATACATCCTTCTTCCATAGTACAAGATTGTCCTTCTTGCACTTCAATTGCAGACATTTTTTGAGGTACTGCTTTTTCATTTCCAGAAGGTGGATTCGGAATGGTAGAAACTTTTTCTGACGAATCGCTAAACTTCGTTTGATGTTCGGATTTCAATGTGAACTTAATAGGATCTACAGCGGCCTTAGATCTCAAGTAATACATCCCTGTTTTTAATCCTTTTTTCCATGCATAAAAATGCATGGAGGATAGTTTTCCAAAGTCCGGATTTTCAACAAAAAGGTTTAAAGATTGTGATTGACATATGTAAGCACCTCTGTCAGCAGCTTGATCAATAACAGTTTTCATACTAAGCTCCCAAACTGTTTTATATAATGCTTTTAATTCTTCAGGAATAGGCAAATTTTGAACACTTCCATTTGCAGCCATAAGGGCTTGTCTCATATCATCATTCCATAAACCTAAATTGATAAGATCTTTTAATAAGTGTTTATTAACCACTATATATTCACCAGAAAGTGTTCTTCTAGAATATATGTTGCTTGTATACGGTTCAAAACATTCATTGTTTCCTAATATTTGCGATGTGGATGCTGTTGGCATTGGTGCAAGTAATAACGAATTTCTAATACCACTCTTTTTCACTTTTGTTTTAAGACTTTTCCAATCCCATCTATCTGTTGGCTCAACTCCCCACATATCAAATTGTAAAATCCCTTTACTAGCAGGTGAGCCTTTAAATGTTTGATAAGCGCCTTCAGTTTCTGCTAATGCGGCAGATTCAGTAACTGCACCAAAATAAATGGTTTCAAATATGTCTTTATTTAATTGTTTTGCTTCTTCCGAATCAAAAGCAAATCTCATTAACATAAAAGCATCCGCTAATCCTTGAACACCTATACCTATGGGTCTATGCCTCATATTAGAATTTTCTGCTTCAGGAACAGGATAGTAATTTATATCGATAACTTTATTTAGATTTCTTGTCACTATACGAGTTACTTCATAAAGTTTTTGGAAATCAAATGCACCATTCTTAACAAATTTCGGTAACGAAAGACTTGCAAGATTACACACAGCAACTTCGTCTGGAGATGTATATTCCATTATTTCAGTACATAAATTACTAGATCTAATAGTACCTAAGTTCTTTTGGTTAGATTTTTCATTCGCTGCATCTTTGTATAAAATATAAGGAGTCCCTGTTTCGATTTGTGCTTCTAGAATAGCAAACCATAATTCTTGTGCTTTTACAGTTTTACGAGCTTTCCCTTGCGTTTCATACTCGTGGTATTTATCTTCAAACTCTTTACCATACAAGTCAAATAAGTCAGGTGCTTCATTCGGATCAAATAAAGACCATTCTCCACCAGCTTGAACACGTTCCATGAAAAGATCAGGAATCCATAAAGCGTAAAATAAATCTCTTGCTCTCATTTCTTCTTTACCATGGTTTTTTCTCAAATCAAGAAATTCATACACATCAGCGTGCCACGGTTCTAGATATACTGCGAAGGCACCTTTTCTCTTACCACCACCCTGGTCAACATATCTCGCAGTATCATTAAATACTCTGAGCATAGGAACAATTCCATTGGATGTTCCTCCTGTTCCTTTAATATATGAACCAGTAGCTCGTATGTTATGAATACTTAACCCTATTCCACCAGCTGATTGAGAGATTTTAGCACATCTACTAAGCGTCTCAAAGATTCCGCTTATACTATCATCCGTCATCGAAAGAAGAAAACATGAACTAAGTTGTGGTTTCGGTGTAGCTGCATTGAATAAAGTAGGAGTGGCATGGATGAACCATTTTTCACTCATCATATTATACGTTTCAATAGCAGCATCAATATCTTCACCATGGATACCTATAGATGCACGCATTAATAGATGCTGAGGCCTTTCAACCACTTTCCCATCCATTCTTAATAAATAAGACCGCTCAAGTGTTTTGAACCCAAAAAAGTCAAACGTGAAATCTCGATCATAAATGATTGAACTATCAATTTTATCCTTGTGCTTCCTTATAACTTCTATTGCAGATTGGCTAATTAAACCAGCTTGATCACCAGTTTTTGGATCTACATAATTGTACAATGCTTCCATTGTTTCTCCGAAAGACTTGTTTGTGTTTTTATGTAAATTTGATACTGCAATTCTAGCAGCTAAAAGTGCATACTCAGGGTGGTTTGTCGCCATAGTAGCTGCTGTTTCAGCAGCTAAATTATCAAGTTCTGATGTTGTTACTCCATCATATAATCCTTGTATAACTTTTTTCGCTATTTCTATAGGATCTATATAGAGTTGATCAAGACCATAGCACATTTTCTTGATTCTAGCTGTTATTTTATCAAATGATACGTCTTCACGCTTACCATTTCTTTTAATTACTTGCATAAATGAGTGTTGTAGAGTTTATTTATTACAGTCGTTTTCTTCTAAAATTGTTATCGTCATCCTTGGTTAAAAGTCTGCATCCATTGTAAAGACTTGTTTATCTTTATCAACTCCAACGCCAGACTTACGATAATCCCCTACTCTTTTTTCAAAAAAGTTTGTCTTTCCTTGTATAGAAATAAGATCCATCCAATCAAATGGATTATCGGCGTTAAAGGCTTTAGGTTCTCCTAGTTGCACAAGTAAACGATCTGCTACAAACTCTATATATTGGCACATTAAATCAGCATTCATACCGATTAAACTTACCGGTAATGCGTCGCTTACAAATTCTTTTTCTATTTCAACAGCGTCAGTTATAATCTTTGTTATTACGCCTTTTTCTAGTTTATTAACAATATGACTATTATACAGCAAACAAGCAAAATCACAATGCATACCTTCATCTCTTGAGATTAATTCATTACTGAAGGCTAAGCCTGGCATTAGTCCTCTTTTCTTCAACCAGAAAATAGAACAAAATGAACCACTGAAAAAGATACCTTCTACAGCGGCAAAAGCAATTAAACGTTCTATGAAAGATCCATTATCAATCCATCTTAATGCCCAATCTGCTTTCTTTTTAACACAGTCCATATTCTCTATTGCATTGAATAGATAATTTTTCTCTGTTACATCTTTAATATAGGTATCTATCAATAAGGAATATGTTTCAGAATGGATGTTTTCCATCATGATCTGGAAACCATAAAAGAACTTGGCTTCAGTGTATTGAACTTCATTTACCATGTTCTCTGCTAAGTTCTCATTTACAATACCATCACTGGCAGCGAAAAAAGCTAAAACGTGCTTTATAAAATGTCGTTCATTGTCATTCAACTTTTTATCCCAATCAGATAAATCTTGATGTAAATCTATTTCTTCAGCTGTCCAAAAAGAAGCTTCAGATTTTTTATAAAAATTCCAAATATCATCATGTTCAATGGGGAATAAAACAAATCTATTTGGATTGTCTTCAAGTAATGGTTCTTTTACAATGTCTTTGCTCATTTTTTCCTTTAAAATTTTATAGTTATAATTTGCTCTGTTTCGTTTTAGAAGAATGTCATATTACGATTCATGTTATATATAAAAAATCGTAATAAGTTTAATTGGCGATAAAATAACCGAAGAGTATGACCTATACTGTTCGGTAGATTTTAAACTTTCTCTTTAATTAGAAAGTAATAGAATTGAAAAACTCTTGTGAATCTTTAGCTTAAGTGTTTTTACCTATTCCGCACTACAAATAAAGTACTTTTTTCACGTAAAAACACATTATAGTTATCCACAATATGTGGATAAAATGCATAACTGGTTATTATACACATTATTATAAAAATAAATATTTATAAAATATGTGGAAAAGTTATAATATGTAAAATTTCACACTCTTTTTTACAAGCAGCGATTTTTACATATTTGGAATTAAATTCCCTTATAATATCTTTTTTCTTCTGAAAAACCACATAAGGAAAACAATCAATATAATGGAAAGTAAAACGATAAAAAAGAAAGCATTTTCATTCTTCATAAATGGTAACTTGACATTCATGCCATAAAAAGATGCGACCAACGTAGGAACCATCAAAATAATAGTTACCAAGGTTAGTCTTTGAATAAATTCATTCAGATTATTACTAACAACTGACGCAAACACTTCTGTGGTACTGCTCAAAATATTAGTATGCACATTTGCCATCTCCAATGCTTGTGAATTATCAATTATAATGTCTTCAAATAAATCAGAATGCTCTTCTAAGTCTTTTATTTTTAAAAAATCCGACCTTTTGATTTTGAGTTTTAGAAGTTCATTACTACTTAATGCCGTCACAAAATAAACAAGAGACTTCTCGATTCTATGCAATTGTCTTAATTGCGAATTTCTACTGCTATTATAGAGTTCTTGTTCAATCAAATCTCTTCTTAAATTCAATTTTTTCAAGCAATCTAAGTATGCATAAACATTTTGTTCAAACAGCTGTAATACGAATAACTTGTCATCTTGCGGATTGAAATTCTTAATTCTACTTTCAAGAAATGAATTTATAATTGGATTGTCTAAGAGACTAATCGTTATAATATGGTCTGGTGTTAAAATAATCCCTATGGGGGCAGTTATATAAATCGGCTTATAGCCTTCTTCATCCGTATTTAGTAAGGGTGTATTAAGTACAATTAATCGAACTTCATCCTCTCTTTCATATCTTGAGCGTTCATCAATATCCAATGAATCGGTTAGGTAATCTAAGGGAATTTCTTGATTATCACTAAGCTTAATCAATTCGTTTTTATCAAAAGGACTTGATATATTTAACCAACATGCTTGTTCAATCGAATCTACTTCGATTAGTTTTCTATTTTCAACATTATAATATCGTATCATGATAAAATATTTTGTTGGTCAATTAAATTCATTCATATGCCTTAGCTACACCTTATATGGAACAATAATTATTCCATGTTTTTTAGTGCTAAGTGTATGTGAGCAAGATGATGTTTGCAATGCCATTCATATTGTGCAACAGCTTCAAACAAAGGAACATTTCTTTTCATTTCGGAATGATAATATCCTTTATTTAAGATTTGAGGATCCAAGGAATGAATCAACTTACTCCATCTATTATGCACGCCTCGTAAAATCAACAAAGAATCATCAATGGAATCATCAATTTCTGGCGTTCCAGCCCATAATGCTTCTTTATATGCTTTTACTTCTACTTGATCTCCTTCTGTAACAACATATTTAAATCGACTAAATGCATGCATATGGGAATCTGCAAGGTGATGGATGACTTGTTTTATATTCCATCCTCCAGGTCTATATGTATGTTCAAGGTCTTTGGGGTTTAACCCCAAAGTTATATCCATTAGCTCATCCGGTAATTTTTGAATAACTGTTGTTGCTTGAGTAATGTCTATGTCATTCATCGAAGAAGGTGTATGAACATGACCTATAGGATATTTCAACTTTTCTAAATCTAACATATCGGCTAATTTGTGGGCAAAAATACATTTCTCTCTTAAAACAACTGACCAACTGGACACTTCTTTTTTACCATTGATCTAGTATATACCTATAATAGGAGACATTATTTTCATACGCGGTACAATTAAGCCGTGTTACTGATTTAATCAATGTATAATAATCAGCTAAAACTTCACCTTGCTGTTCGTAATTTAAATGCTTAGCAGGAGCATTAAGTTCCATCATTTGCTTCAAGTTTTCAACTCCACCATAATTGTATCCATTTATTGATCGCTGAGCTAATAATGATCGGATAATATAAGCACTCCCAAATTTTGAAAACTGATAAAAATGAACCAATTCATGAGCAAAAGTTCGTTCGCTCATACCACAACTATTCACAATGTAATAGCCAACAAATGCATATTTTCCTTTATTCGTAGTAATACGAGCGTTATCATTAAGAATTATGGGGATTTCCAAGGATTTGTTGAACAATATGGTTTTAATTTCTTTTTCTTTGGGCGAAAGCCCCCTTACTTTATTGACCCAAATAAATACTATCGATAATAGTTCTGGAATCAATACAATATCCAGTAATAATAAAATTGAAGATAAAAGCCATTCAATGATATAGGTTCTTCTTTTAAATCCCAAGCCTATTTTTTCATTTATAAACACCAAATGCGTTATCAATCTTTTGACACGAATAGGAAGAGATTTCAATCCAAATAATAAGATGTCTCTGCTGTACTTCAACTTCTCTAAAGGATTCATTTTTATCATTTGAATCGTAAAATCTTGACTGGTTTTATATGGGAAATGAGAATAGAAGGAACTAATAAGAAAACTAATGTTAATAGTAACACGCCTAAATTAATAAGTAAGATGGTTTGGAAATTAAATAATATAGGGGCAGAATCTACAAGATAATTGGTTTCGTCAAGTTTAATTATATGAGTAAATTTCTGAATTAAACAAAGTCCAAAACCCAATATATTCCCAATTAGCATTCCTCTTGAAATAATATAAAACGCACAATACAAAAAGACTTTCACTACTGTATTATTCGTCGCACCTAAACTCTTAAGGATTCCAATAGTTCTTGTTCTTTCTAGAATTAAGATTAGATAAGTTGTGATCATTGTGATAATGGCTACAATAATCATCAATAAAAAAATCACTTTTTCATTGACATCCTGTAGATTGAGCCAGCCGAAAATATTATCAAACTTTTCTCTGATTGTTTCACTATACAATCTCGAAGGCAATTGCTCTACATAAATATATTCATTCATAATAGCCATGTCTTCCTTGTTATCTAAAATAACTTCATAGCCTGCATATTGATTTTTGCTCCATCCGATTAGCTCTTGTGTTAAACGAATATCAACAAAGGCGAATTGCTTATCATATTCTTCAATTCCCGTTTTGTAAATTCCAACAATCTTTACTCTCTTCTTTTTTTGTTTGCCTTCGAAAATAAAATTTATAATGATGTTATTTTCCAATTGAAGCTGAAGTTTTTTAGCAATATGATCAGAAACAACAATCTCTTCATGATAAGAAGTGTCGGTGCAATTCATCCACCTTCCTTCATTCAAAAATTCATCGATACGATCATAAGCATAATCGTTATTTAGTCCTCTTAAATAAATGCCCTCGAATTCATCTTTCGTATTGATGATACAGGGAAGTACAATAAACGGGCTTATTGATTTTACTCCACCTCTAGTTTGTTCTGTTTTATAGACATTGGAAGATCCCTTGAAATAAGATGTTTTGGGGATTTTGAATTCTTGAGCTTCAAGACGTGCAATCCGATCAATCAATTCTGAATCGTGTATAATAGGAATCGGTTCGAAAGTCCTTTTAGTATTCGCGTCACTTATATGTATATGTCCCCAAAAGTTAAAAACTTTCTGAGAAATTTCATTTTTAAACCCATTGAATAAACTAGTGGAAACAATCATAACAGTAACTGAAAGAGCAACCGCTGTTACGCCTATGTTTATAATCAGTTTCGTAAAACTTCTTTTTTTAGGAAAGGTAATTCTTTTGGCAATAAATGCTGCAATATTCATATCGGTACTCAATAGACTTGTAAAAGTATAGAAGAAATAAGAAAACTGGCGGATAAGTAAGAGATAAATAATACTTTTGCGTCTTAAACAAAGAAGTCAATGAATTTTATAGATGAGTTGAAATGGCGAGGAATGCTACATGACATGACGCCTGGTGTAGAAGAAAAACTAGCGAACGGTGGAATTGTGGGTTATATAGGCTTTGACCCTACAGCTCCTTCTATGACGATAGGAAACTATGTACAATTAATGTTATTGTCCATTTTCCAAAGATGTGGGAATAAACCTATTGTCTTGATGGGAGGTGCTACTGGAAGAGTTGGAGATCCAAGTGGAAAAGATAAAGAGCGACAGTTGAAATCATATGAAGAGTTAGATTCAAACCTTGAATTTCAAAAAGAACAAGCTAAAAAATTTTTAGATTTTGAGGGACCCAATGCAGCAATTATAGTTAACAACTATGATTTCTATAAAGATATGAATGTATTGACTTTTTTGAGAGACGTTGGTAAAAACTTGACAGTAAACTACATGCTTTCTAAGGAGAGTGTAAAAAAACGACTTCAATCAGGAATTTCATACACAGAATTCAGTTATCAGCTTTTACAAGCATACGATTACCTTTGTTTACTAAATGAATACAATTGTGAAATCCAAATGGGTGGAAGTGATCAATGGGGGAACATTACGAGTGGGACAGAGTTTATCAGAAGAAATACAGATCGTAAAGCGTATGCTGTTACTACCCCACTTTTAACTAAAGCAGATGGTAGTAAATTCGGAAAATCAGAAGATGGTAATATATGGTTGGATAGACATTTGACATCTCCATATAAGTTCTACCAATTTTGGGTAAATGCTAGCGATGCTGATTTACCTAAATATTATAGATATTTTTCATTCAAATCAAAAGAGGAAATAGAGGAATTAGAAGCAGAATTTGGGGATAACCCAAATCAACTTAAAAGAATTCTTGCTGAAGAATTAACTATAAGAGTTCACTCAAAAGAAGACTATGAAAATGTATCAAAAGTTAGCAACCTTTTATTTAATAAAAAAGCGACCAAAGAAGAATTGCTTTCTATGAATAAAGAAAGCTTGGAAGCTGTTCAACAAGAAATTCCAAGTTTTAAGATTGAATCAAATGAAAGTCTTTTATTAGAGGACATTCTAGTAGAGCAATGTGGTATATTTAATTCTAAGAGTGAATACCGTCGGGCTGTAAAAGCCAATGCAATTTCAGTCAACAAATCAAAAGTATCAGATCCACAACACAGTGTTGGACAAGATGAATTTATTCATGAAATGTACTTGATTGTAGAAAATGGAAAAAAGAATAAGTATTGCTTAAAAAAGCATTAAGTAATTGGATCAACTTAGGTCTTTGATAAAGTCTTTATAGTTTTTCCATTTAGAGATATAATCTGGTGCACAAGTTATTCGTATTTTCTCTTTTTTGACTGGATGAATAAATTCAAGGGAATAAGCATGTAAAAAGATTCCTTTTTTATAAGAGTCTTGCAAGCTTCCGTTATACTTCGTATCACCACATATAGGAGCTTCAAGAAAACTAAATTGTGCTCTAATTTGATGAGGTCGACCAGTTTCAAGTGATACTTTAACTAAACATGTCTTTTGTATATTAGCTAATAATTCGTAATGTAAAATAGCCTTTTTAAATTCTGGCTTTTGTTTTCTTGAAACGATAACATAATTTGCTTTTTGATTTTTTCTTAGATAATGCGTTAGCGTTCCAGAAGGATTATCAGGACGATTATCAAGAATAGCAATATATGTTTTTTGAACTTTCCTTTCTTTAATAGCTTTGTTCATTCGAGTTAAAGCTTTGCTTGTTTTAGCAAAGATCATAACACCGCTAGTTACTCTATCCAATCTATGAATGGACCCAAGAAAAACTGCTCCAGGTTTATTGTATTTGTTTTTAATATAAGCCTTAACTAAATCAATCATAGAAGAATCACCTGTATCATCCCCTTGCGAAAGAATGCCAATTGGTTTATAGACAGCAATTATGTGGTTATCTTCGAACAGTATTTTCATTCCACTAATATAGTTTATTAAACAGCTTATGTTAATGATCTTATAATATAAAAGTTCTAGGAACTATTAGAATCTAGGTGTTTTTAATAAGGTAAATAAAGTAAACTATGAATGTCTTTTGATTTACACATTACAAAAAATCATCATATTGGCACGATTTTTGAAATTGTTTTAATATGAGATTTGGTTATCAAACTGAGTAATGCCCGTGTTTTTCGTCTTTCACGGGCTTTTTTATTTACACCATTTTAAACGGACGACTTTATACAGTAAAATTGTCATACTTATTTAAAATATTTAAGCCTAAAATAAGTTGAAAAATTGTATGTTTTCATAAATTCGCAGCTCAATAAAATCACTTAATTCGTCTTTTTTTTCTTATCAAAATCAAAATCAAAATGATAATAGGTGTTCCTAAAGAAATAAAACAATCAGAAAATAGAGTTGCTTGTACGCCGGCTGGAGTTCATGAATTAATTCAGGATGGCAATACAGTCTATGTGCAGAAGACTGCTGGGATTGGCAGTGGTTTTTCAGACAGTTCATACGAAGAGGCTGGAGCCAAAATGCTTGATACTATAGAAGATGTGTATGCAATAGCAGAGATGATAATAAAGGTAAAAGAGCCAATTGAAAAAGAATATAATCTTATAAAAGAAGATCAATTGGTGTTTACATATTTTCATTTTGCATCTCATAGGCCTCTTACAGAGGCTATGGTGAAAAGTAAATCAATTTGTTTAGCGTATGAAACAGTAGAGGTTAACAGAACATTGCCGTTGTTAATTCCTATGAGTGAAGTCGCTGGAAGAATGTCCATTCAAGAAGGAGCAAAATATCTAGAAAAGCCAATGGGTGGAATGGGTATTTTATTAGGAGGAGTTCCTGGAGTGCCACCAGCAAAAGTACTCATTTTAGGAGGAGGTATTGTAGGGTACCAAGCAGCTAAAATGGCAGCAGGACTAGGAGCCAATGTGACCATATTAGATATTAACCTCAACAGATTAAGAGATTTAGCAGATATAATGCCTGCAAATGTCACGACTGTTTACAGTAATGATTACAATATAAAAAGACTAGTAAAAAACCATGATCTCATCATAGGAGCCGTTTTGATCCCAGGAGCAAAAGCTCCTAGTTTGATCACTCGTGATATGTTGAAGACGATGAGACCAGGTACTGTATTAGTAGATGTTGCTGTTGATCAAGGAGGGTGCATAGAAACTTGTAAACCTACAACTCACGATGATCCTGTTTTTATTATTGACGATATTGTACATTATTGCGTAGCGAATATGCCAGGAGCTGTGCCATATACTTCAACAATAGCATTAACTAATGCTACTTTACCATATGCTAGGAAATTAGCAAAATTAGGCTGGAAAGAAGCTTGCAATCAAGATACGGGACTTTTAAAAGGATTAAATATTGTAAATGGTAAAATTGTGTATGAAGCTGTAGCAAAAGCTTTTGATATGGAGTATACTCCTTTAGCTGAAGTGTAGTATATGTATTAAATTGCTGAGATTCTGAGATTTGTTTTGCATTCAAAATATTTTATAGGTATTTTTATTTTTATCTAGACTAATATTTGACATATTGAGATTTTATTGTAATTTTATTTTGATTGCGAGGCTACCATCTCTTTTCCATACTCCTCGCACATTTTAAAATATTTAAACCTCTGCAGAATGAATATTACTTTTAAAAGTCTACGAAGAATCAAACATGCTTTACCGACAGGAAGCGTTAAGAAAATTGCTCATGATCTAAACATAGATGAACAAACGGTAAGGAATTATTTTGGTGCTCGTAAATTTAGTGATGGACAGATCGTTGATGCACATGTCCAGCCAGGGCCTGATGGTGGATTTGTGACATTGCAAGACACCCAAATTTTGGAAGCTGCAAAAGAAATCATTGATCAACAATATGCCTAATTAAACTAAAGCGTGTTGAGAGAGAGGTTAGATTTAAAAGTTTAACCTCTCTTTTTTTGCGCCTACCATTAATTTGCTCTTTGTAATAAAAAATCAAATTTTACTTAAACTTCCTTTGAAATAAAGGCTACGCCAACTTTTTTTTCACCCCTCATTTTAGTGAATATGATTCATTCACAAAATTCCTTAATACTTGGGCATTTAAAGACTTATCACGATTTCCTATTACATAATCTTGGTAAAAAAGCTGGTATTATGCATTTTGTCGTTTGAAAGTATTATAGATTTTCAAAATATCGGAAGCATTAAACATTAATAAAAGGTCTCAGCAGATCTACATAATTTTGAGAGTATTGATTATTTGATTGTTTAAGTTCAAAAAACATGTGTGTAGTATCGATTTCTTTAAATCCTAGCCTTGAGATACAGTTTCTCACTTTCATTTTAATATGGTGTCTTATTCCAATTCGCCTTTGAACATAAAGATTATTTAATTTACAAAAATGATCAATCTCACTGGAATATCTCTCAGGATGTATGAATTCTAATGTTGTCTCTGACTGGAAATTCTTTATCAAAGAATTCAACAGATCTTTATATGTTATATTCTCTTCTAAATGCCTTGACCTTTTTTGAACAGGAGAAATCGACACCGTATCATTTTGAAAGTATGGAGGATTCATTATAATACGATCATACGTTCCCTGATGATCAAACAGATTAGATTGCAACGCAATTAATCTATCACTAAATGTAGAATTCCTAAAGTTTAGTTCAGTAAGTTTAAATGCATCAAAAGATGTATCAATCGCCGTGATATGAGCCAAAGAAAATCTTTGAGCTAACATTAAAGAAACGATTCCTGTGCCTGATCCTATCTCTAGAATTTTATATGAATTAGTTTTCTTTTGTTCGTCATTCCACGATAAAGCTCCCAGTAAAGTGGCATCTGTCGTAATTTTGAATACATCTTCAGATTGAATCACATCAAACTGTTTGCACTTGAATCGCATTATCAGCTATTTTCAATTAAAAAGCCTTAGTTGTATACTCATATTACAACTAAGGCCAAATATTTATTATAATTCTAATGCGATCGCTATTTGGTAATTACAACATCATCAATAATATAACTTGTTGTCCCTCCTGAACCTTCACCTTCATATTTAAAACCAATTACAATCTCTTCTCCATTATAAGAACTTAAGTCAAGATCTCCTGATTCAACCCAGTCGTAATTAGCCTGTGAATTCCCCGCAAGTGTAGGCGATAATGCTGTCCATGTAGCTGAGCTTGGATCTCCATTAAAATCTGAACTTACATACACTGATAAACCATCATGATTGTAAAATGCTTGAGCTGATCTAAAACTCAATGAATTATTACCATTCATTTTCACTTTAGGAGAAATTAACCAAGTTTCCATTGATGGTTGATCATCTTGAAATGCAGTAGCTTGAACATATGTATTTCCTCCAAATTCTTTACCTCTCCACACTCTTAAACCTTGCACTGCAGTGTTTGTCCATCCTGACAAACTTACATCTTGATCTGATGCCACAGATTCAAAGTTTTCATTGAGACTTTCAAGAACACCTCCTGTATTTCCACCATCACATCTATCTCCGGTAAAGCTAACATCTTGAATCTTCCTTACGACCAATTGCTTTGTTCCTTGATATACAGAAAAAATTGCGATTAATGTACCATTACCTTCTGGTAACTGAACACCAGCAAAATCAGCAAAACCACTGGATCTTAAAATAACAGACTCTTCATCACAATTAGCTACATCATGATTGAGCGCAGAATTATTAGCATCGTCTGCGAATGTACTTCCCAGTGCACCACTTACAAATTCTACATCATTCAATTGTATTAACTTGTTATAAAAGTCACCATTCTGAAGATCAGATATCGAAACAATTTGTGGTGTCTTTTCGCCTTCATTCTCAGCAGCTAAAATTTTAGTGGGATAAATATTAGAAGGAATTCTGGAAACATTATCTCCATCATTCATACCGATCTGTGGAAGACCATTGAAATCACCTATTGCTAAATCTTGAGCTTTTACTACAACTCTTCTACCTAAGTAAAACGTATTGAACAAATCAAAATCATCTATTTGAATATTAATCGCATCGTTTTCATCTTCGATAATGATCTGCTTAAAAAAATTACCACTAATATCATTTGCCGTAACTACACCATCAAAAATCATATCAGATGAAATGGCTGTAACGTTTCCTTCTTGGTATAAGGCCAAAACATCACCTATAGTAGCATTCGGATCCGGAACATCAACAACTACTTCCCCACATCTTTCTCCTGTCATAGTTAAATCAGCAGGATCACGAATAACTAACTGTTGCGTAGTTCCAAATACGGTATATACCGCAAGCAAATCACCATTACCAGAAGGAATTTCATCTCCTGCAAAAGATGAGAACCCGCTTGTTCGAACTATAATTGAATTGCCATCGCAATCTTCAAGATTTCTATTTAAAGTCTGCTGATTATCAGCATCTGCATAAGGTAATCCAAGTTCGTTTACTACAAATTGAACATCTTCTAATTTTATTAAGGTACTCAGATGCTCCGAACCTAAATCAGTCATTCTTACAGTAGCTGGCGTAACATCCTGAAAACGTTCGGCAGGAACGATAACAGACTCGTCTTCATCTCCTACTAATGAGAAAGGAATCGTCAACAAATCACCATTATCATCACCAAAACCCATTTGAATCAATCCATTATAGTCCCCTACATAAAGCCCTCGAGCTTTAACATAAATCCTTCTTCCAACTGGCATAACGGAATAAATGTTATTTGCTTCTATACGAATCGTAATTCCTCCAGTTTCATCTTCTACTATTATATTCTTATAAAAATTCCCTGATTCATCATCAGCGACTACAATTGCATCAAAAACTAAATCAGTATCAATTAATCTGTTTTGACCCGAAACCCAAAGATCAACTACATCGCTAATCGTAGCATTCGTTTCCAATACTGGAACTTCAGCTGCAGGTGGTTCATCAATTACATTGTCCACACATGAAATAAAGCCTAATGAAAAGCTTAAAATGACCAATAAAGAATAAAAATATGTTTTCATTATATTAATTTGTTATATTCAATTTTAAAATCTGTACGACAGATTTATGAAATAATTTCTTCCAAAAGCAAAAAAGTATCGACTTGGGAATCTTCCTAAATCTTCAACTGCATTACTATTATCAACCGTAGCTAGTCTAGTCTGTTCAAACCCTCCTGTTCTCAGGTTCTGATTATTTAGTATGTTATTAACCCCAACATTTAAATAAATGAAATGATCTCCTATTTTTTTTGATCCTCCTCCAAAAAAGTCCAGCGTAAAACCAGGGTCAAGTCTTTCTTGTGCTAAAATTTCATAATAAAAGTCACTTCCACGTTCAATTCCTTCAACTGCACCAACTGTTCTTCTCAAAGGATTATAATCTAAGTAAATATGATCGAAATAATTGAAGTTGACATTTACATACCAATACTTAGGAGAATTATAATTCAAACCAAGAGTGTATGCACTCTGAGCTCCTTGAAGTCTAAAATTTTTCACATAGATCGTTTCATCTTCAAACAAAATATCTCCTGTGTTATCTTGTACAATATCAACAACTGGACGCACATCAATATAATTTTGCCCTACTCCTGCAGCCATTTTTACAGAAAGCGTTGTAGACAATTTCAATTCACTTGAAAACTCAGTTCCAACATGTGTTCTCCCCTCACCTGTTGAAATAAAATTCACAAATGCATTCGAAGTACCGTCGATAAAAAAGCTGTTCACTTCCGTGATGTCTCGAAATCTCGTATAATAACCCAATGCCTTTAATTTGAGAATCGGAGACCTGTGTACATATGCTGCTTCACCTGATAAAGCTTTTTGTGTTGTGGCTTCTTCAACTACAGTATTTCTAAATCTTGGCGATATAAATGTATTTCTAAAATTTGGTGCGAATTCTTGATAACTAGCATTTCCATAAATATAGTTTCTACCATTAATTTTATATGTAATACCCGTTTTTAATGCTGGTGAGAGAAAACTAACTGTTTCCGATTTACCTTCAGAATTATCTGGGAATGCACCATTTTTATATATACCATTTCGGAATAATGCATTATAATTTAGCTGAGCTGCAACATGAAAATCAATATTCCTTAATGTAAGGTTATAAGCACCCCACACATCAATATCTGTAATATTCGACGTATAATTGTATCCATATATATCTCCCTCTCGTACTACCCTATTCGGGTTGTTTAGATCTGCTTGAATTTTATCTGGATCGTTTGGAAAAAATCGCTCAACAAACTGATTTACATCATACCAATATTCGCCTCCTAATAAATTGTCCAACGACTGGAAAAAATGTGTCCGTTCATATTGTGCTGTAATTCCACCATTCAATTGAGAAACTTGGCTTAATTCGTACTGTATATAGCCACTATACATTGTTCTTGTAAGATCTTGTCTATCTTCTTTTATGGCATACAATGAACGAAGACCTTCTACTACTTCCCCATTTCCATTCACATCAGTGAGCGTTTCAAAATTATTTTTATTAACCTCAAAAAGTCGCTGCCAATCGATTTGTCTAGCTTCTTCTGATGAAGCTAAATAATCAGCAACTGCATTCACAGCATCTGTATTTTCGCCATAAAAACTAGGTAAATATCGATAATAATCAGGCCTAGGATCTGGAGCATTATACCAATCTATTCTTGATTGACCGGAACGACCTGAAATGATACCAAATGAATGATTTAAGCTTAACCGATCACTAAATTTTGCAGTATGATTAATACTTAAAACTGGCGCGTGTGTTTTCCAATTTCTAGCGCTCTTTTTTTCTCCGTCTATATATCCCCAATTGGGATTGTAATAATTAGAATTAGCTAATTCATACATTTCAACTAAGGAACCACTTCCTGAACCGCGATGAATAGGTGATCCAAAGAATGAAACGGATAGACTATGGCGGTCATTGAATTTCTTTTCTGCTCCAGCAAAATAAGACCATCCATCGTAAAATGTTCCTGGAATATACCCTTCATTCGCCCATCTTCTTGAACCACTTACTGTAAAAGCCCATCCATTTTTCATCTCACCTGTGGAATATGTTCCCATTAATCTATTTCGATATGTCCTATTTGAAATCGCATAAGAAAGTCTAGTTTGCTTCCTTTGTGAACCAGCCGAAATATCAATGTTATTAGCTCCATTTAAATTGCCATAAGTAAAGTCTGAATGATCCAATCCTAGCGTGGTTGTATTATTCCTAAAAACGTCGTTTAACCCGCCCCAGAAATTAAAAGGTACTCTACCATTGTGTAAGGTAGCCATAGGAAGGTTATTGATCATTGTTTCACTTAAATTATTTTCGTAGCCTCTTACCCTGAACCTCACTGCACCAAAGTTAAAGGCAGCTGATGCTAAGAATGGATCTCTACTTGCACCAAGTAAAGAAGAGACAGAAGTACTAGTTTCTTCCTCTTGTAACTGGCTTTCATCTAAAATTATCACATTGGATGCACTTGCAGGCACGAATCGAATTGTATAAAAATTCATCCCTTTTAAATCATTAACAACAAATGTTTGACTATTGTATCCAGCTTTACTAACAGAAAGATTTAATGGTTCTTTTACGTTATCGAGAACAACTACTCCTGCATCGTTGGTAAAATAGTCCTGGCCATTAGCAACCACATAGACAGCTGCAACTGGGTCACTCGAATTCGCATCCACAACGCGAATTTCAAAATTTTGGGCCCCGACCCAAGAAATTAAAAAGAAAAATAAGGTAGTTAAAATTGTATGTTTCAAAAGTTTATTTTTGCCACAAATGTAATACTCAAATTTCAAAACAAACGATTTTTGGAACATTAATAAATAATTAAGAAACTATTAATTATAAATATACATTTTTATAATAAACACTATTACTTTGTGCTATATTAAATCAGCTACATGTTTTTAAGATTACTTTTTACTGTTATTTTTGCATTTTATTTTTCTGGGGCTTTCGCCCAAAAACAATACGAGGTTTTTCCTATTGGTTTTTACAATCTTGAGAATCTCTTTGATACAAAAGATGATGAAGATGTTCGAGATACAGAATTTACCCCTGAAGGTGAAAGAGCTTGGACAGAAGAACGTTATCAAGCTAAATTAGCGAAAATGTCTTCTGTTATTTCTAAAATGGGAGTAGAAATGAATGCAGATGGAGTAGTTGCACTAGGTGTTTCGGAGATAGAGAACAAAGGAGTACTCGAAGATTTAGTTAAAGAACCATCAATTGCCGAAAGAAATTATAAAATTGTACATTATGATTCGCCAGATAAAAGAGGAATTGATGTCGCATTATTATATAATCCGTCCTATTTTACAGTAACTAACAGTGAAGCTCGCCCTCTCATCATCATGAAAGATGGTCGTAGAAAGTTTACAAGAGATGTCTTAGTTGTATCCGGAATGTTAAAAGATGAAGAGGTGTATATTTTAGTAAATCACTGGCCTTCACGTAGCGGTGGAGAAAAAAGATCCGCTCCCTTACGGCAAGCTGCAGCAGAATTAAATGTTTCTATTATAGATAGTTTATACACTGTTAACCCGAATGCCAAAGTTATTCTTATGGGTGATCTAAATGATGACCCTACATCTCCATCTATAAAGAAAACACTCAATGCAAAACCTAAAATTGAAAAGGTTCCTACTAATGGGTTATTCAATCCGATGTATAAGAAATATCAGAAAGGAGAAGGATCCAACGCTTACAGAGATAGCTGGAGTCTTTTTGACCAGATCATTGTTAGTCAATCCTTACTTTTAACAAATCAAGATGGTTTATTTTTTCATAAAGCTATCATATTCAAGTCTCCAGAGATGTTGCAAAAATCCGGACAATACAAAAATTATCCGTTAAGGACATTTGGAGGTAGCGAATATAAAAATGGATTTAGTGATCATTTTCCTGTGATCGGATATTTCTTGAAAGAAATAAAGTGAAAGAGCTCACCAAAAGTAAACAACCATTAGTTCTAAGCAACCAATTTAAGCTTATCCTTCAAGACATGGAGGAAACAAATGATCCACTGTATATAACGGGAAGAGCAGGAACAGGAAAATCTACACTTTTAAGATTATTTAGAAAAACAACCAGATCTCGTGTAGTTGTTTTAGCTCCCACAGGTATTGCTGCATTGAATGTCCAAGGTCAAACGATTCATTCCTTCTTTGGCTTCCCTCCTAAACTGCTTCATCCTAGTGATATTACTAGAAGAAGAAACTTCAGGTTGTATGCTAAAATTGACATCTTGGTTATAGATGAAATTTCTATGGTAAGAGCGGATATGATGGATAATATTGATCGTTTTCTAAGAATTAATAGAGGAAATCTATACGAGCCATTCGGTGGCGTAAAACTAATTTGTTTCGGTGATCTATTTCAATTACCTCCTGTTATTGCAACGCAAGAAGAGCGAGAATACTTGAGAACACATTATAATACACCCTATTTCTTTTCAGCGCATGTTTTCAAAGAAAACTATGAGCTCATTATTCATGAGTTAAGGCAAGTTTTCAGACAAACGGATAGGAGTTTTATTCAAATATTAGATAATGTTCGAACGCAATCTATTGATTATGATGACGTAGAAGCATTGAATAATCAAGTCATCAATGAAACTTTTGATGATTCCTTTTACATTACCATGTGTGCCCGCAATGCTCAAGTAGAGAAGATAAACAAAGAGAAATTATCAGAAGTCCAAACAGAAGAATTCGAGTATCTTGCTCGAGTTACAGGAGATTTTTCAGAGCGACTTTTTCCTACTGCATTAAATTTAAGACTTAGGGTTGGTGCTCAAGTTATGTTTATAAAAAATGACACAGATAAAAACTTTGTTAATGGCACAGTGGGTATTGTAAAAGAGCTTGATATAGATAAAGTAACCGTACAAATCGTAGATCAGCAAGGTATGATCAAAAACATAGAAGTGGAGCGATTTACATGGGAGATTATAAAATATAAAGCTGACCCCATGAATACTACCTTGTTAAAATCTGATGTTATCGGTTCATTCAATCAATACCCACTAAAGTTAAGCTGGGCAATAACTATACATAAAAGTCAAGGAAAAACATTTGACCGAGCAATTATAGACCTTGGAAAAGGGGCTTTTGAAAGTGGACAAGCTTATGTTGCTTTAAGTAGAATTCGAACACTAGAAGGTGTTGCACTACGGCAGCCATTAACGCCTAGAGACATATTTGTAGATCCTAGAATAAGCGAGTTTCATCTGAACAATCGCTAACTACCAATATTCGAGATAACTAAATACAATACAATCAACAATACAGTCCCAAGGATTGCATAACGAAAGAATTTAGCTTCCATTTCTTTATCCTTTTTCTTCTTGAGATCTCTTTTTCTAGATTTTGCCATTTTGAAATTGATTTAATATTAATTATTAAGTATTTCAAATGTATAATTTTTTGTATTCTATTAAAAAGATTTTCAAACTTTTTGTTTGGCACGCTTATAAATTTCGATTCGTGATATCGTAGTTTCTTTTCCATATAAAATTGTCAAACAAATGAAACTTTATAATTTTGGATATTTAATACCTTTTAAAGCTGAAATAATATAAGCATGAAGTTAAATCTTGACATAAAGACTCCCAGTAAACAAGAATGGGTTGATGCAGTTATGGCTGATTTTGATTCCTTTTTACAAGATCATGCCGATTGTGAGCGAAAAGCATCTTCTATGGCAATGAGTTTGGTAGCTAAGTACCCAGATAGAAAAGAAATTCTTCCAGAATTAATTGCAACAGGTATAGAAGAGCTTGAACATTTCCAGCAAGTATATGAGATTATGGAAAGCAGAGGTATTTCATTAAACCATTCTATAGGTGGAGATCCTTATGTTCAAGCTTTAGTTAAAAAATGCCATAGTGGAATCTTAGAACGGTTCTTAGATCGGCTTTTGATAGCATCAGTAGTTGAAACAAGAGGAGCTGAAAGATTCAGGTTAGTTAGTGAAGCGCTAACTGATCCAGAATTGAAAAGATTTTACAAATTATTATGGGCAAGTGAAGCAAAACATGGACATATATTTGTAAAAATGGCATTGAATTATTTCGATGAGGAAAAGGTATATGATAGATTGAGATATTGGGTAGATGTAGAAAGCGAGATAATTGAAGGTCTTGACATTCGTGCCGCCTTACATTAGGTGTTCTAATCTATAGCGCTCTTCCTCACGTAACTTAACCAGCACTTCTTTAATAGAATGAAAAGGTGATTTATAAAATTGGTTAGTATAATATGTTGCTGCATCTTTGATTTCCACATCAGGGTATTCTTCTCTTAAATAATGTAGACATTTCATTAATGTAAAGGCATCAAAGAACTGATAGAAGCGTTTTAAAAAAGCTGATTTTTCTTTTGTATGCTGAAGACACTCTATAAATTTATCATTAAAATGTATAGAAAGTAGGAATTCATTTAATTTTTCATTAGGCGTAAGTTTTACCTTATAGTCAGGATAATGTTTAGCTATATTTTCATTAAACGCCTTCAATATTGAAAATGAAGTAGGATTATAAGTGGTTGCCTTATAGGATTGATCTTCATATTTTAGTATGGCACGTCCAGTTCCAAAAGGAACTCGATCAGATGAACGTGATGATGGAACTATAGTTGTTTCTGTAATATTTCCGCAGACTTGATCCTTTATGAATTTCTGCATAAAATAAAAGTCTTCACCAGCTTTACGTTTGTTCATCCCTCCTTTCTTTAAATAAGATTCTGAAGTGCATGCCATTGCACTTCCTACTGTATGAATAGCAAAAGGAAAACCTGCATGATATTGCATTGAATTGTAATACCTCAAATGAAATTCATACTCAATAATTCGACATGAATCTAATGGATGTTCATAAAAAATGGAAGCTGCTTCTTTATTATTTTTAGAAAAGTAATTAGAAATTGATGATAAATAATTTGGAGATACAATGGTATCTGCATCAAGAGCAACTATTAATCCATTTTTATCTAGTTTGCGAAACTGTAGTGCTGCTCGATCCATTAAAAGTTTCCTTGCATGGCCAACGCCTGCTGACTTCACTGGAAGTGAAAGAAAATAATATTGTAAGGGGAATAAAGGGTATTTTAATCTAAATTCCTCAAGGTCTTTTAATGTTTTCTGATTTAGCTCTTGTGTAGCGAAATCAGCATTTACTGATTCGTTTACTAGAACGGTAACGCGTATATTTAGCCCATTAGATTCACAAGCTTGCAATGATTCTAATGTTAGACTAATATCTTTTTCTTTATAAGAAGGGATACAAATATGAATATGATCATGTGCTTTTTCCATTCCTCAATTAACTAAAGCAATTTTTAAAAGAATACATTTGTTCTATGGTTGTAGAAAGTCAATATTTTCCATCTATTCAATTTTGGGCTTTCGCCCAAAAACATGGGTGTGTAAAGTTGGAAAAAAATGAAAATTATCAGAAAAGAAGTTATAGAAATAAATGTGTAATTCTTTCTTCAAATGGTGCTTTAACCTTAAGTGTTCCATTAAAAAAAGGTAAAAACAATCAAACCAAAATCTCAGATGTCATAATAAGTTATGAAGATAACTGGATTAAAAAGCATTTAACAAGTATAGAAAGTGCCTACCGTTCTGCTCCTTATTTTGAGTATTATTTCGATGAAATTGAACAGATACTTTTATCTAAATACACCTGCTTGTATGATTTAAATTTTCATATCATAGATTGGTTCGGTAATCTTTTACATATTCCCATTTTAGAAACAGAAGTATATAAACAAGAATGCGTTATGGATTTCAGACACAAAATCTTACCCAAGTCAAGGGCATTGGATTATCCAAAATATATTCAGGTCTTTAGTGAAAAGCTAGCGTTTGAAAGCGACCTCAGTATTCTAGATCTACTTTTTTGCAAGGGACCTGAAACACGTTCATATATCAATAGGGTTGTTACAAATATTTAGAAGCTTCTCTTATTGAAAGGGCTTGCAGTTTAGTGTGATCAATAAAATCACGAACATATTCGGGATTGTATTTACTATATTGTCTTAATGCCCATCCAATTGCTTTTTTATGAAAGAATTCTTTAGAATCAATATGTGGCAAAATGGCTAGTTCCAATAAAGAAGTATTCGTTTTGTCTTTAAGCGGTAGCTGAAAAATAATGCCTATTCTATTGAGCCACATATTTTGATGAGATGCAAGGTATTGAACATATGTCTTCCTAGATTCTACATCCATATTCATCAATACAGGATTATATATGTGTGTTGCAATATAATCGATAGTATCCCACCAAGTATTTTTCAAGCATAACGATTCTGCTAATGGAGCAAATTCAGAAGTAAGATCTCTTTTGTGTTTATCTAGAATCTCCAAAGAGAAATAATGGAATTCTCTGTAAGGTAAATCATATAATCGAAATGCAAACTCTTTACAGTCTTGAAAACTAAGTTTTTTACATTCTTTTAAGTACTCTTTCTGAATCTCTTTTCGTATAGGTGCTTTAATACCTAAAAATTGAACGTTATATTTCATATAAGCAGCCATTTTAGTGGCATACTTTTCATTACGATACTCGTTGAAATGATCTATTATAACATCAATGTTCAATAAAAAATAGTTTAAAACCTATACCCAGAATAAATACTTACGCCATAATTAAGATACTTCTGCGAGAATGATGTTTGACTAGAGAATTCAGCTGGAAGATAATGAAAATGAGCTATTCCACCTAAAAATACATGTTCATTAAAATATCTTCTATAATGCAATTTACTGAAATAGCTTACACCAGTAAGGCTATTAAAGAAATTTCCTAGATTAACATTTGTGAATGTATCTTCTGAAGAATATATAGAACCTGCAGAAAAAGTACGAATATTAAAACTTGCTCCCAGTTCAGCTTGAATCGCATTTTGACCGAATTCATGTTCATACACGACAGATAGTGGTATATTTAATCTATTGATATAATAATGCACCCTTCTTCGAATTTGTATGTCTTTTTCTATGTAGATGTCTCCGTAAATATATGTAAGTGTATCACCTGTTTGGGAAACGGTTGCAGAAACGATACCTTGAACTGTATCTATTTCAGTAAAATCTCTATTTAAATTCATCCGTTCTGTCCAACGTGAATATGCAATTCCTGATTTTACAAAAACCGGCCATCTCATGCGTTTAGCACTTAAAAAGAATTCGAGATCAAGGCCTTCCAATGACTTTTCATTATCAGCACGAGACGTTAATGCCGGATTTAATTCTTGTGGATTTATTGAAAATCGCTTTATGGGATCAGAAACTCCCAAAATTGTGCCAACTTCAAACATCCAAGGATTACTACCAAAGTTTGGACATTCCACACTATTTGGTAAACTCAATATATTTTGTGTCTCTGGTGTATTAATTAGGCTATTCAACGTATGCTTTATAGACTTGGTATTTAAGCTTTTATAAGCTATCACCTGATCTTTTGCAAAAGTAACATTATTAATAGTTTCTTTAGTATTTAAAATATCAGTTTCGTCAAAATTGTCATGTATAATGCGTGTTGGATACTGATAATCATGTTGAAAAGCTGAAGGTTTAGTTTCAGAAATTTCAGTAAGATCGTTTATTTTTAAAGCATTATCATTTGATGATTTTGATTCTACTATTGCGTTAAAATTTAGTTTAGACTGAAAATTTGAAGAAGGTGTTTCGACAGCTTTATTATGAACAGAAAGATGTTCTACTTCATTTTCAATTACATCAATAGCACTTTCTTTTTGATGTGATATAGTAGAGTTGTGTATTATATTATCTGAAATATCACTGTCTGATTCAACTAAATTTATTGAAGTAGCAGGTTCATTGTTTAAATAATAGATAGACATTGAACATGCGAAAATAAAAACCAAACCTAAGACAAAAAAAGGCTTTCTAGATGTTGAATTTCGACTAGCATCGACTGCAGCCATTATTCCATCTACATCTATAGCTTCTTCTTTACTTGTGAAAGTATCTTTTATATAACGCTCAAAATTTTTATAACTCATAATTAAATCGTTAAACAGCTAAGTTTTTACTGAAATGTGGTTTTTTTTTAAGAATGTCCACTAGTTTCTTTCTTGCTCTTGAAAGGTTTGATCTCGATGTACTTTCACCTATGTTTAACATCTCGCCAATCTCTTTGTGATCAAATCCTTCGATGACATACATATTAAAAACCATATAATAAATAGGAGGCAATTCTTGTAGAATCTCCAACAAGTCTTCATAGTCTAAGCTTTCATAAATTTCAGCATCGACTGACGGTAAAATGTACTCTCCATTATCACTAATAGAATGATAATGGAAAGTACTTTTTTTAATAACATTCAATGAACAATTAACTGCAATTCTTCTAATCCATGCATCAAAAACACCTTTTCCTTTAAAATTTGCTAAGTACCTAAAGACATTGATAAAAGTATCTTGCAAAGCATCTTGTGCTAAATGGGCATCTTTGGTATATCTCTTACAAAGAGGTAATAACTTTGGTCCAAAATGAGCCACTAATTGTGTCTGTGATTTTCGATCCCCTTTAAGACAACGTTTTATTATTTCATCAATGTTTTTCAAATTGCTTGTAGAGTAATTTCAGTTAAAGTTAAAATTATAATTCAAATGGTTCTGCATAAATAAGACATCCATTGGTATCATAGCCTAAAATATAATAAGCCCCATATGTTAATTCAGTCTGATCAATTTCTTGATAAATATTATCTTGACTTACTATTTGAAAATCCCCATATTCACAGTCACATTCAACATTATCAAGATTAAGCACGATGATGCCATCTGAACATGTTTCACAAGTTGGTTCAGTCAGAGATTCTATCTCCACACCAGTAGCATAAGGTAAATCATATTCAAGAGTTACATTACAAGAATTGGTCAATCCCCATTCAAAAGAGCCAGTAAAATTGGATGGAAAATTCTCAATTAATGTTACATTATCAATTGTGTAATCAACAGTATAGCTTATACCATTCAGATTTAAAATATAAAATGCATATATCAAACTATCCTCACATGCGTATTCTACGGCTTCGACTTGTATATCCGCGTATTCTACATCCAAAAAGCCTTCATAAGTACACTGACCATTAAAGTTAGTTACTTGATAAAATCCAGGTTCTGTAATTTCTATGCTACCTCCAACTTGTACTGAGCCATCTGGAAAAATCCATTCTGAATTTGTTGTATCGATGTTACAACCTGGGCACCAAACATATAATGTCAAAGGATCACTTCCACATAATAAAGCAATATCAGAATCTAGTGGAGCTATAATTAATTCTACATTCGTGATGTTTTCGTCCACATAAAAATTCTCCGTAGCAGTACATCCATTACTATCGGTTACAGTTACAGAGT
>JAHDGD010000270.1 GCA_020627825.1 Saprospiraceae bacterium | reverse complement strand
CATGAAAATAATTTGATCTATTGTATAATTGAAAAAAAGTGCTAGTTAGATAGAACAAAGTATTCTCTTAGTTGTTTGCTTTAGCAATTAACCTCGAACTCAAGATATTAACAGCATAACATAAGAAAAACGAAGGCATAAAAAAACCCATCTTCAAAAGAAGACGGGTTTTTGTTTTTATAAAAATCAATTGTTTAATTTGATTTTTTTGCTTTTTTACTTGCACAACATTTTGCTGATTCTTTTTTAGAACAAGCTTTTTTGGCAGTTTCGCCTTCAGCTGCTTTTTCAACATTCAATACTTTGATGACTTCACCAGTATTCGCATCTCCTATATCATTCGGAGAAACATTTACAAATTGCCGAGATTCTGCATCAAATTGAACTTCATTGTATGAAACTTTACCTGATTTTTCACATACTTCTTTTTGGAAGTAAGAAACAGCTCCAGTTTCTGCACATTGTCTCTTCGTTACATTCTGTCTTTTCATAGAAACAGCCATAACTTTCGTCATATCTACTGATATGTTTTCTGCAGCTGTAGCCGATGCTTTTTTGCTAGCACAACATTTAGCTGATTCTGATTTTGTGCACTTTTTAACTTCATTTTGAGCCATTAAACCTACTGTCCCAAAAATGGCGAATGCAAGAACAAATAATACTTTTTTCATTTATCTTATTTTTAGATTATATACGTATTGTATGAACGATTAAAAAGTAAAAATAATGCAATTTTCGTGCTAAAAAAAATTGAAATCCTTGAAAAGACGTTAAAAAACAATTAAATGTTAGAGACATGACCCAGTTTTACAGCAATCAATACAAGGATTTCAGACTTTTATTTCAGTTGAATCGATATAAATCAAATTTGTTGACACCTTTAACAGATTAATAGACAAGGTATTCTTATTAATTAGTGGTTAAGTATTACATTTGCAGGCAATCATTTATAGTTAACAATGCTACAGATTTACTTAAAATCTAAAGCGTATAAAAAAAAGATAATATGGCATTTGACATAGAAATGTTGAAAAAACATTACGAGACGTATGGGAAAAGAGTAGATGAGGCTAGAGAAGTTCTAGGAAGGCCATTGACGATGTCAGAAAAAATTCTGTACTCTCATTTGCATCCTGATTCTCCATTAAAAAATTATAGAAGAGGAAAAGATTACGTTTTCTTTAACCCGGACAGAGTAGCTATGCAAGACGCGACTGCTCAAATGGCATTGTTGCAATTTATGATGGCTGGAAAAGACAAAGTTGCAGTTCCTTCCACTGTACATTGCGATCACTTGATCCAAGCTAAAATAAATGCTGAGGTTGATTTGAAAGGAGCTCTCGATATAAATGATGAAGTGTATGATTTTTTGGAATCCGTTTCCAATAAATATGGCGTAGGTTTTTGGAAACCTGGTGCAGGTATCATACATCAAGTTGTGCTAGAAAACTATGCGTTCCCAGGAGGAATGATGATAGGAACTGACTCGCACACAGTTAATGCAGGAGGTTTAGGAATGGTTGCAATTGGTGTTGGGGGAGCTGATGCAGTTGATGTAATGGCAGGAATGCCATGGGAATTAAAAATGCCAAAATTAATTGGTGTTCGTTTGACTGGCGAACTAAATGGATGGACATCTCCAAAAGATGTTATCTTAAAGGTAGCTGGAATCCTAACCGTTAAAGGAGGAACAGGTGCAATCGTTGAATATTTCGGTCCTGGTGCTGAAAAAATGTCGTGTACTGGAAAAGGGACGATCTGTAATATGGGTGCTGAAATTGGTGCAACTACTTCTACTTTTGCATATGATGAATCTATGTCTAGGTATCTAAAAGCTACAGACAGAGCAGATGTTGCTGAACTAGCGGATGGAATAAAAGCCCACTTGACTGCTGATGCAGGGGTTTATGATAATGCTGAAAAGTACTTTGATCAAGTAATTGAAATAAATTTAAGTGAACTTGAACCACATGTCAATGGACCATTCACTCCAGATTTAGCAACTCCTATTAGTGAACTAGCTGCCGCTGCTGAGAAAAATGGTTGGCCTACAGACCTTGAATATTGCTTAATTGGTTCTTGTACGAATTCAAGCTACGAAGACATCTCAAGATCTGCTTCCATTGTCCAACAGGCACTGGATAAAGGAATAGAAAGTAAATCCCAATTAACAATTACTCCTGGTTCTGAACAAGTACGATTTACAATAGAACGTGATGGAATGATTGATACATTCGAAAAACTAGGAGCTCAAGTATTTGCCAATGCTTGTGGACCATGTATAGGTCAATGGGATAGAGCAGGTGCTGACAAGAAAGAAAAGAATTCCATTATGCATTCTTTCAACAGAAACTTTTCAAAAAGAGCGGATGGGAATCCCAATACACATGCATTCGTTGCATCTCCTGAATTAGTTACAGCAGTTGCACTTAGTGGAAAACTAGGATTTAACCCCATTACAGATACGCTTACTACAAAAGATGGTCAACAAGTAAAACTTGAGCCACCAACTGGATATGAATTACCTCCAAAGGGTTTTGATGTTGAAGATGCGGGGTATCTTGCGCCAGCAGCTGATGGTGCTTCCACGCAAGTAGTTGTAAATCCAGAAAGTAATCGTCTGCAGTTATTGACTCCATTTCAACCTATGCAACATGCTGAAGTCCAAGACATGAGAATCTTGATTAAAACAAAAGGTAAATGTACTACAGATCATATCTCTATGGCAGGACCTTGGTTAAAATACAGAGGTCACCTAGAAAATATATCGAATAACTGTTTGATTGGTGCTATAAACGCGTACAACGATCAGGCAAATAATGTACTTAATTATTCAACGAATGAATATATGGTTGTTCCTGATTCTGCAAGAGCTTATCAAAAAGCGGGAATAGGGACTGTTGTTTTTGGTGAAGATAATTACGGTGAAGGGTCATCTCGAGAGCATGCTGCAATGGAACCAAGATTTCTCGGGGTAAAGGCTGTTATCGTGAAGTCATTTGCTAGAATTCATGAAACGAATTTGAAAAAGCAAGGAATGCTTGGTTTAACTTTTGTTGATCCTCAAGACTATGATAAAATTCGCCAAGATGATAAAGTTTCTATCGTTGACTTTGATCAATTTACACCTGATCAACCTCTTACCATAAGGCTTGATCATGCAGATGGTACATCTTCAGAGTTTAAAGTAGCACATACCTATAATGCTGCTCAGATAGACTGGGTAAGAGCTGGAAGTGCTTTAAATAAAATAAGAGAAGAGCTAAGTTAAGTATAGCTTTTTAGGATATTAATAATGTGGGAATGTACTTTATGTACGTTCCCTTTTTTTATGATTTCACCAATGTGTAATACCATTTAAAGTTTAGATTGTCGGTAAAAATTCAAATTGCAAAAAGGTGAGTTCGACTTATAAAATAGAGGAGTAGCCTTAACTACTTCGATAT
>JAHDGD010000269.1 GCA_020627825.1 Saprospiraceae bacterium | reverse complement strand
CATGTTTTTTCTCGTTCCTCAAAAACATGTAAATTTATACGAACCGTTACCTGCCAGCTGATAATTCAAAAGGAAAATTAAAAAAGAAGAAAAACGCAAATTGTTTTTTCTATAGTTCAAATTGGTTTCCGTGTTACTAATTGGTATTTTTCCTTCACAAATCTTATTCTCACCCATTTACTAAAATGATTTAAATTTATTGTATTAATCCTAAGTGCAAAATCCTTCCTCCAGTCTGATTTACCGGGCTAACACTTTTACCAATAATCACTCCTCTATGAGGTGCTTTATACTCTTTAATTACATCTCCAAAAATATTTCTTACCGTGGCAATAAGCTGACCAGACTCTACCACATCTGCAATATTTGGATGAACTGTTATAAGACCTCCAACGTCGCTATAAATCCAAAAAGATTTTTTACAAATTATTGTTTCATCAGAAATCTCTTCTACTTCCGAATCTGTCATTTTTAAATAACCCAACATATTATGAATACCCGTTAAGCCATCTCTGATCATTCCTTTTTGAAACAGATTAGGATTACCTACTTCAAGCGTAATGGCAGGAATTTTCAATTCATCTGCTGCGCCACGGAGTGTTCCGTCGCTAGGTGGATTATGAACAATGATTTGCGCATTTTGTAGTTGCGCCATCTTTCTAACAATCGCATCATTCATATCAGCACGCACATAATAAGAATTAATTCTTCCATTGCTTGCAGTATGCAAATCAAGTAAATAATCAAAGTGCTTAATTAATTTATCGACAACTCTGAAAGCATAAACCTGACTTACAGTGCCACCTTCTTTTCCCGGCATAATGTGGTTGAGATCGACACCATCAAGAAAGCGTCGCTTTTTTCTTAAATAGGATGGTACATTGACGATCGGAACACCAATAATAGTTCCAGCCAAATTATTAGAATCCACCTCTTTAAAGATACGTTGAATTACGGGGATACCGTTAAGTTCATTTCCATGCACTGCAGCAGTTAATCCCAAAACAGGACCCGGATATTTACCTCTAGCTACAATTAAAGGAAGTCTTATTGGTGTTCCCATTCCGTCTTCTACAAGATTAAGATAGTATCTTGAAATAACTCCCACGGGTACAGAGCTAAGATTAAAAGTATTTATAACTGTCGGCTCTTTCATTGAATTCTTTTTAGAACATTATTCACTAATATATCTATTCCTTCTTCTACTAAGGGCTGACCATTTAAATGGGCTATTTGAGGTAAACCACCTATACTTGTTGTATTGACCTCTGATAGTAATCGTTTTCCATCATCACCAACTAGTGTATCAATACCATACATAACAATTCCTTTTGAGCTCATAATTGGATCTAATGTTTCTACAATTTTGAATTCTTCGGTTTCTATTTCTGTTTGAAATGATGATCCACCCATCGCAGCATTACATATCCAAGAATTCTCTGCGGGTAATCGTAATGATGCGCCCATAACTTTTCCATCAATAACAATAATTCGCTTATCTCCCTGCTTTACATTCTTGAGATATTTTACCGCAAGATATTCGATTGGATTTTCATTATATAGCTCGGCAAACTCTAAAAGTGTATATGAGTTTTTACTTTCAGGTCGTGGTTTGTTTTCAATTTTCAGTATGCCTCTTCCGCCATATTCTCTCAATGGCTTTAATACTATTGGAAAAGCATGACTAAAATGTTCTATGTCAATAAATGATTTACATAATTGCATTGGTGGACAGACTTCTTCAAAATTAAGAAGAAAAGCTTTGCTCCCGGTTTCATAAATAGCTATTGGATCATTGATAATTACCTTTTCTTTAAATACCTCATGAAAGAATTGAAGCGTTTTTTTGTTCACAGGTGGTGGCAACCTCAGCCATATAAATGCATAACTTTCAAGGTCAGCTTTTCCATCAAAGGTATCTAATAGATTATTACGATGAGAAAATTTAAAGTTTTGGGAGATATTAGTAACCCATAAATTTGAACCAACATTAGAGTCGAAGAAATTAAAGTTCTCTTTTAATTTCCTACTTGCCACATCAACGCGTGTAACTTCTTTATGCTGAGACAATTTACTAGCTAAGCTATAAAGAGCGTTTTCTTTGGAATGATTTGTATGATCTGTAAGAATTAAGACTTTCATAATTATGATTCTATTAAATCAATATCTCGTCAAGAAGACTTTGATCATCATTTAAACTTTTAAACAATTTCATACGAAACTTTCCTTGCTTATTTACAAGGGTTGTCGCCATCTTATCAATTGCAACCATAGATAATACGGTCTGAATATAGGCTTCTATAAGGTCATCTAAGCCCAAACCTAATTTGTTGAAATCTCTTCTATCCATCAATAACAATCTGTTTGTATCACTTCCCCAAGTACCATCTTCATTTTTAATAGAAAGATTAGTTCCCAGCATAGACCAGCTATCTGTCCCTTTTTCAATTAGATCTACTAGCGGTCTTTCAGCACGTCGTGCATAAGTACACAAAGGCCTAATGCCGTTCTCAGTAGAACTAACCATCATTCTAATATCTGCCACAAAAGTTTGATTCCTGTTGTTCGGAATAGTACCTACATGATATAACTTTCCGCTTGATGTTGTGCTACTCCAATTAAAGTTTCCAATCAAACTTTGAACAATAAACAGATCATAATCAAACTCCATTTTCATAAATGCTTCCAATTCCTGCTCTGTTACAATGGTATAAACTCCTTGTCCCGCATTACTATACGGAACTTTAATAACCGCATGTCCGCCCATCTTTTTTACCCATAGTGGAACTTCATTTTTGCGAACATCCCAAATTGTCTCGGGTACATTTATTTTCAACCCATGTGGTTGTAATTCTGCATTGAATATGTCATAAGCTTTTGCTGCAACCATTTTATTTCTTCCTCCGGCAAGACATGCAATAGTTGGATTGACAATCTTAGTTTTAGAATTAACTGGAATTCTGTTCCATGGTTTTTGAGTTACATATCTAAATGCAGCTCTTATTGGAAGCCATTTAGAATTTTCCAAAACATAAAGTACCCCATCTTCAAATTTAACAGATGGATTTATCTCATCTTTAAATGAGGAAACATAATGAACAGATTCATTCATAACATCTGCAATGACCTTAGCATATCCTGAAACCTCCATATGATTCTTATCATATAGTACTGCCAGTCCACCCTTAATCTTATTTCGTAAGTTTTTCAAACTTGGTTTGAAGGTTCTTTCAACCATCAATTTATAGCTACCTTGCTCTTGGTTATCATCAATTAATGGCATTGATTTTTGACCTGATGGACATGAATTATTTTCAATAACGACCATTTGTCTTTTTCCAGAAGCAGAAGTAACATTTAGTAAATCTGCACCTCCCCACAAAAAATATTTCGATCTATGATTTAATATTTCTCGAAGTTTTTCTTTATTTAAGGCTGGGTGCATATGACAATACCT
>JAHDGD010000268.1 GCA_020627825.1 Saprospiraceae bacterium | reverse complement strand
TGAATAACAATTTGTGTTCTTTATGATCCGTAAAATCTCTTTTGTATTGCAGCTCGTATTGCAACTTTGGATTGGTCGCTTCCGTAGTTTCTGACCTAGACCAGTTCCGAATTAAATCCTCATTATTGTCATTAAATTTAAATTCTGTTGACGATGGTTGATCTTCTACCTCATACGCGAAACTTCCAGAAAGTGTAATCACATTTTGCGGATTGATGTAATAATCTGTACCAAGGATTACATTATAGAACACTTCATTCCGTGCTTCTTGTCCAATCGAACTTACAGTATTTCCCAGATTTAAATCTCTATTGATATTATTCACATCAGATTCTCGCTCTTTGTATCCTACTCCGAGTTGTGTGAACAAATTAAAATTCTCTGTCCGTTTATTTAAGCTTATTCCAACACTATGATTATGTGGCACTCCGGTATTCAAGGATATCGATCCATTGATTCCTTTCTTTTCATTCTTCTTTAATACAATGTTGATAATCCCAGATGTTCCTTCAGCATCATATTTTGCCGATGGGTTTGTGATGACTTCCACACTCTGAATCATATCCGCGGTGATGGTACCCAAGGCACTACTCTCATCATTGGCTAGAACTGATGGTTTTCCATTAATCAGTATTTGGACTCCACCACTTCCTCTCAAGGTCACGGCTCCATCAATATTCACATTGACAGAAGGTACATTATTCAATACCTCTAATGCACTTGCCCCAGTGGTACTCAGGTCTGTCCCAACATTAAAAACACGTTTGTCTAATTTAAATTCAGTTTTGGATTTTTCTGCTGAAACTACCACTTCATCCAACATTTCTCCATCTTCCCCTAGTATTATAATTCCAACATTAGCCATCTTTCCTTTGAAGTCCAATACTTCAACTTTTTTAGTCGCATAACCTATAAAACTAAATTCAAGATAGACTTCTTTATTTCTTGCCTGAAGGCGAAATTTACCTTCGCTTTCGGAAGTAGTTCCTGATAATGTTTTATCTGTAGCTTTATCTTTAAGCGTTATTGTAGCGTATTCTATTGCTTGATTTGAAGATGCTTCACGTACTTCACCCAAGATTACAAACCTATTCTCCTCACTTTTAGGGCCATTGGGCCTATCACCTCGTTGTGCAATTAAGCTACTCGAAAGTGCCATCACAATTAGAATCAATAGATGTATTCTCATACCGCAAAACTAAGGCCTTCTTGATGAAATAATGAAATACGTTCGAACTAAATGATAGAAGTTCTAATGTATTATTCATTAAAGATTAGTATATGGTGAGGATCATTGCCAAACAAACTACCGGATCAGGTATCCTTTTAAATTCTAGTCATGGTATTTTTGTCAAAGTTGATATATCAACTTCAATTAACAAATTTTCTCTATGATTATAATCGTTATCCCGTATTATAAAATTTACTTTTTATACTTCATTTAATCTATATATCAAATTCGTTTACAATTCGTGAAAAAAAACTTGTTGTCGTTTATTTAACTTTAAAAAAACGAAGAGAGTAAGTACAAACTTTGTAGAAACAAAACTAAATGTGCTATGAAAAACTTTACTCTTTTATGCCTTGCAATGTTCTTTGCCTTAGTATCTACAAGTCAAGAAGAATTTGGGAAAAAGAATTTCTCAAATTTCTTTAACCAAGAGATTCTAAATAATTCTGATCTGAATCCAGAACAACTATCGATTAAAAAAAAATATATAAAGGCCAATAAAATACGTAAAGCAAGCTTGGTCGGTCTCGGTTTAAGCACCATAGCAATGGGCGTAGGCTATTCCAAATTCGCGAATAACTTTTCCTTAGGTGATGACCCTATTAAAGACAGAAAAGCGAATCAAGGAATGCAGATACTACTTACTGGGGCATTATCTGGACTTATCAGTGGATTAAGCTTTTTGAATAAAACCGTTTCAAAAAACAAAATAATGGAAAACTATTACTTCGATAATATTCCTAAAACTAAACCGGAAACTATTGGATTCAAATTAAAAATGGATTCCAATAAACTCAGTTTCACTTATCAATTCTAAACGACCTACCATGAAAAAATTAGTCATCATAATGATCACAATTTGCCTTGCCTTAGTTTTAAAAGGTCAAGAAAATCTCAGTAAAAAAGATATCTTCAACCAAGAAGTTATAAACAATAAAAAACCGAATAAAGAACAGTGGATATTCAAAAAAAAATATAAAAGAGAAAAAAGAAGACATGTCATTGGAATTATTGGGTGTGTTACTGGAGGATTTCTAATCGCAGGCGTATCTCCCAATATAATTGATGTAAAAGTGGAACGTCAAAGAATAAAAACAATTTCCGGTCTCATATCTGGTATTATCGGTTCAGCAATCCTTATTAGTTCAAATAAATCAAAAAAGAAAATCATCCAAGATTATCATGACAGACAAGTATTAAAAGAAAAATTAACGGATACTATTTACGAGCTTAAATTGAATTCAAACAAACTCAGTTTCACATATTCATTTTAAGCAACACAACAGTATTAATAAACTCTTACATATCAATTCTAAGAATATTACTCCTCAAAAAAACTAAAACCTTATTTTTGAAGTTCTATAAAAAAGGAATCCATTTTGTTTTTTTATGAACGACATCCAACCATACTTTAAGTGGCGAGAAAAATACATCGCTTCTGAAGATCCAAAGTCGCCGTTTTATAATGTCGTTAATAATGAATTTCAGTACACCTATAAAATCTATAACTATTGGATTCATCCCCAATGGAATTACTTTGGTTCAGATACGCTCTATCTTAAAGTATTGTATACCGACTATGACAAAAAATATGCGATCATCGAGTTCATAGGCGAATGGAACGACTGCCTCCACAATGACATCATGCACCTCAAAAGAGAAGTGATCGAAGCAATCATGAAAGAGGACATCTCAAAATTTGTTCTCATTTGTGATAATGTTTTAAACTTTCATGGATCCGATGACAGCTATTACGAAGAGTGGCGAGAGGAAGTATCCGAAGAAGGAGGTTGGATTTGTGTATTGAATGCTAGAAAGCATATTCGTGATGAAATGCAAAATACTGGATTACAGCATTATCTTTACTTCGACGATGCCACCGATGACATCATTTGGCAGAGTAAAACTCCCGAACAATTACTCCTACTAATAGAAGATTTGATGAATCGTCAAACTAAACAACTTTATTACTAAGAGATACTCTATGCATAAATCAGGATTTGTAAACATCATAGGACACCCTAACGTGGGTAAGTCTACCCTCCTCAATCGATTGATGAAAGAAAAAATGTCCATCATCACACATAAACCTCAAACGACACGTCATCGTATTTTTGGAATCTATAATGATGAAAACCATCAGATTGTTTTTTCTGATAGTCCTGGCATCATCAAAAAACCAGCCTATAAAATGCAAGAGTCAATGAACAAATTCGCCCACAGTTCGTTTGAGG
>JAHDGD010000060.1 GCA_020627825.1 Saprospiraceae bacterium | reverse complement strand
ATTCACGTTATTCAATGAAAAATGTAACCGAGATTTTGGAACGTAAATAGTATTATTTATTAATCATACATCAAGGTTTGAATATTGTCAAAAAAAAGAGGCTATCTTTTGCAAGATAACCTCTATATTTTATTTATTAAGCTATTATTGTTTTACAACTTTCGAAAAATAATTGTTTCCATTAGCTGTTTTGATGACCACTAGATAGGAACCAGTCATTAAAGATTGTATATTAATGCGATTCATCTCGTTTACTTGATTCAATACTAATTCACCACTTAAGTTGAAAATGGACATTTCAGTTATTTTTTCATCTATGTTCACGTTAATGAAGTCAGATGTCGGATTCGGATAAATATTGATGTACGTAGCAGGTATCTCAGTTTCTTTATTGTTAACTAAAAGAGAAAAGTACCATGTGGCTTGATCAATGATAGGATCAGAATTTACAACATGCTGTTCAGGTATATCATTATTTAACAATGTCATCATTTCTCCAAAGTACTCTTCATCAAAAATCAGATAAAGGGTCATATAAAAATCCAAAGGTCCTATGAATAATTCATCTTCGAAAACTATAGGGTTTTGATAATCCACTTGTAGGAATGGTTCTAATGGATTATCAAGATAGTAAGATTGTATAAGATCAGTCTTACCGTCAACATCATAAATTACGGTGTCTATTCTATTATTTCCATTCACATACGCATCAAAGAATGCTCTTGAGAGTATACGATCTTCATTGTAAGTAAATGTTTGTGATCCTATCTCTGCTCCTGTGTTATAAAAAATATCATATTCAGAAATTTTTTCAATTCGATTGTCAGCATCGTAAAATATTTCTCGATCTGAATTAACGAAACTGTATCCACCATAGTCTTCTGTATAGACCACACGATTTATCATTCCATTCATTTCTGTTATATCATAGATTTGGGAAACTTCATAGCCTCCGTAAGCTAAATTAATAATAGCGGTATCTAGATCATTATCAGGAGTGTAAATGAATTCAAGAACAACTTCTTCGTAACCATCTTCTTTCACTACCCAATTAGCATATCTATTAAAATCAGTATAATTTATAACCAGATCTACATCTTCTTCCATATTTTGAATGGATGAAACAAGATTGCTTTCGTTATACTCAAACTTTGTTGTATAACTTGTTCCATCCGTTAAATCTTGATATAAGATACTGTCTACACGGATAAGTTCTTGGCCGTTTACTGTCCAAAAGATGAGCATTAAAAATAGAGTACTGAAAAATTTCATAATAATGGTTAGTTTTTAAAATTAGAATGGTTTAATCTAAATTCTAAGGCATCACAAATTGTGAATGTCTTCCAAAGAACATATAAAATTAATAATAATATTATACAATGATGAATGGAGCCGTAATAAATACCAATTTAGCTTGATGTACAGCTAAATTTTTCTTCTTTTCACTTCCTCTTTTATAATTTTAAGTTCTCTTCCCATTTCACCTGAAACCGATGAGTTTTCTTGTGCTCTCCTTATAAGATAAGGCACAACATCTTCGATGCTACCATAAGGGACATATTTAGCAGCATTGAATTGTTCAGCTGCAAGGTTAAATGAAAAATGATCACTCATTCCATATAATTGACAAAAGTTGAGATGTGGATGGTTTTTGTCAATTCCTTTTTCTGCAATAAGTTCAGCTTGAAGTCGAATACTTTTTTCATTATGTGTTGCAGCACAAGAAGCGATTGTTTCATAATGTTGTACACAATACCGGACAGCATCATCATACATTTTATCAGTAGCCTTTTTACTTTCATTGATAGGGGAAGGGTAATTCTTTTCAGCTGCTCTTTTTCTTTCTTTTTCCATGTAGGCCCCACGAACCAGTTTAGCTCCTAAAATATAACCTTCTCTTTTTGCTTTCTCGTGGGAATCTTTCAAGAACTGAAGTTTGTCTCTTCGATACAGTTGAAATGTATTATAGACTATAATTCCATCTTTATTGTATGTAGCCATCATTTCATCAACTAGCTGATCGATGGTATCTTGAATCCAACTTTCTTCAGCATCAATAAACAGTCCCACGTTTAGTTCTTTAGCTCTTGAGCATATAGAATGGAGTCTATCTTTCAGTTTTTCATACTGTTTCTGTTCTTCTTCATTAAGTGTTTCTTGAGCATCTAACTTTTCTAATATTTCATTTGCGACAAGTCCAGTTATTTTTGCCACTACGCAAGGTACACTTTCGTTAGCTGCTGCAAATTCCACAGCTCGAATAAATTCTTGAGCTGTAGCATTTAAATCCTCTTCTTCAGATTTACCTTCAGCTCCATAATCTAGTATAGTTAGTACATCGGATTTATACAATTGATCAATTGAGGTTTGGCAATCAAGAAGGTTTTCACCTCCTACAAAATGCTCAAAAATAGTATGTCTTATAGCTGTTTTAGCAAAAGGAAGTTTTAGTTTCACTGCAAGTAGCCCAAGTTTTGAACCTACAGAAACTAATGCATTTTTATTCATTAATTTGAATAATCGCAACATCTTTTTTAATTGCTTGTCCGATTTCTGAGCGAATGCAATTTTTGTGTTGGTGAAGTCTAGTTGAAGTTTGTTTTTGGGTTCTGATTCCATTTAATAAACCGTCTAATTATTCCAGATTTTCCAAGAAGCTTCAGCTTGTCCAATTAGCATGGGCAATCCATTTATTATTTCAGCATTTGATGCCTCTCCTCGCTTCAAAAATAGAGATTTTTCAGGATTATAAACTAAGTCATAGAGCAAATGTTTTGCTGTCAAATATTGGTACGGAATTGGTGGACATTCATCCACACTGGGAAAGGTGCCCAGAGGAGTGCAATTTATAATCAACTGATGCGATTCTAGGCACATCTCATCTAATTCTTTATAGTGGATGTCTCCTTTTGATCGCGAAACTATAGTCGATTGAATGGCTAATTTCTCAAGTGCAAATTGTATCGCCTTTGATGCCCCTCCAGTGCCCAAAATCAAAGCATGTTCTATTTTCCTTCCATTCAATTTATGAAGCAAAGAATCTCTGAACCCTATCACATCCGTATTGTATCCTTTTAAGTATCCATCTTCAAATTTAATGGTATTTACCGCTCCTATTTTAGCTGCTTCAGGATCAAGCTCTTCAAGATATGGAATAATAGATTCTTTATAAGGAATTGTTACATTCAATCCATGCAACTCCTGTTCGTCCAAGAAAGAACAAAATTTCTCAATTGTTTCTAATTCAAATAAATGATAAGAGCAATTTTTGATGCCTTCTTTAAGAAATTTTTCTGTAAAGTAATTTTTTGAAAAACTGTAATGAAGTGTCTTTCCAATGAGTCCGAATGTCTTCATTATTTTCCTTTTCCTTTAATCAATACAACTAATGTGTAGAATATAATTTTTATATCGAGAGACAAAGACATGTTCTCTATGTATAAAATATCAAATTTTAAACGGGCTAACATTTGTTGTAGGTTACTTGCATAACCATATTTCACCATACCCCATGAAGTAATGCCAGGTCTTACTTTTAGTAGATGTCTATAATAAGGTGCAGCCTTCATCAATTGATCAATAAAATATTTACGTTCAGGACGAGGCCCTACTAATGACATGTCACCTTTTAAAACATTGAAAAATTGTGGCGTTTCGTCAATTCTCCATTTTCTCATAATCTTTCCCCATGGTGTTATTCTAGGGTCATCTTCATTTGACAATTGCGGACCATCTTTTTCAGCATCAATATACATCGATCGAAATTTAATAATATTGAATGGCTTTCCATCTAAACCAATGCGTTCTTGTAGAAAAAAGATGGGGCCTGGACTTGATAACTTGACTTTTATCATGGAAAAAAGATACAATGGTAAAAGCACGAGAATTCCCATTACACTGAAAAATATATCAACCAAACGTTTGAGAAACCATTGCCACTGTGGCATTAATTCTTGATCTATTTCTATAAGAACGGCTCCATATACATGATTCATCTTTACAGTACCCAGAAGAATATCATACATGTCGGGAATGATCTTGACTAGTAATCGATCTCTATAATCATCAAGTATATTCAGGATTTCTTGTAGTCTATTATGCTCACTTGTTTCTATAGCAATAATGACTTCTTCTATATGCTCTTTTTCAATGATTGAAGCTAGATTTTCAATTTTCCCTTTCCTTTCCAAGTGAATGGATAAATCATTATCGATCTTTCCATTGGAGTCTATATATCCTATAAAGTTATGACCTAAGGAAAATGGCCGACTAACCATCTCTTCGTATAATTCCAGTGCAGTACTTTCGCCACCAATGATCAAGGTATTATACAACACTTTTCCCGCTTTCAAGCGCCTACTTGCTTGCGTCAATAGAACCATTCGTACAGTCGAAGTAAGCAAAAAATGAATACTAAATAAGGTCAAAAAACTCTTGATGTATGAAATATAATTTAATACTTTATCATCAAGAAGTATCGTGAAGAAGATGATTAAGCTCCCCACAAAACTTAACGTAAGGGTATTGATCAATGTAGTCAATCGACTGTACCGATAAATGTCTTTGTATTTTTCAAAAATCTGATATAAAACGATCCAAAAAATAGGAATCAATAACATCCCCCAATAGAAATTCTTATCAGCGAAAATATCTTGAAAATCAATAAAGCCACTTTCCGTATTTTTCCTAAAGATAAAGTATAACAGCCAAGATAATACAGCCGTAATGTAGTCAGCTATCCTGTAAATGATTAATTCTTTCTGTCTGTTACCTCTCATCTCTATTCTTGATGTAGGATTTTAATATTATCAAAGTATGCTTCTGTCGCATTTTCTCCAGTCCCTCCTGAAGCTCTAAAATATAGTCTATACCCTGGTGCAGGAACTTCAATAATCAATGGTGTAAGATCCAAATACATTTTCCGCCATTCAGATTGTGGATTTAAAGTTATGAAAGGGATCGGTAGTGCAAGTGCATTTCCCTCTCCTATGAATCCCATTTCTATAGGGCCATTACTTTTATAATTGAATTCTACAAAAACATTCTGGTTGTTATTAATTAAACCTGTAAACAAGAAATTAGTCGCCGTATATATATCCCCATTTTTCTCTGTTGATACCAAACAACTGTATATTCCATTTGCCGCCTCATCTGTGGATCTTACCGTAATTGTGCTATCAATCTCATCTGCATCATAATTCAAGGAATTTCCAGATTCAAATGTTTCTACATAATCGAATATACTAGACTCTTTATAATCAAACTCTGGCGTAATCGTGTATGTTTCTCCTATTTCAAATGCTTGATCAACAGTATAAGAAGTCATCATTTCATATTCGACTATTTCCGTTACTTGGCCATTCAATTGAATGGCTGGAAAAATGGTCAGATTACTAATTTCTTGTGTTGGTATTAACGCTAGTTCAACTGGTAGTTCATAAAATCCAATTGAAAAATTTTCAAAGAAAATTTCAACATGATCAATCCTATGATTTCGTGGTCCTTCTGCAAAGTCATGAACAATAGATATTTCGTCTATATTCAAAAATGCCGGTTCTGGTCCCTGTATGCCAAATGGATTACATGAAACAAGTATAAAACAAGTAAAGAAAGTGAGAAAGTAGTAGGTTATAGCATGCTGCATACTCAATTCTTAAATTTCATTAATATATAGCCAAATAAAATTACTAGTCCCAATAATACACTTGTCATTCTGAATCCATTTTTTAAATAACCAACAAATTCTCTGATGATATCTTCTTGATCTGGATACGCAGGAATAACTTTGGTTTCCAATGTTTCCTTGATTAACAGATCTCTCGCTCGAGCTTCTACTCCAGCTTGCACCATTTTTCTGTAAGAACGCATGACTTTTAATCTAAAATATATATTTAGAATAAGCATTGCAGCGAAACACGCAATCACGACATATAATAAAGTGTCTTCCACATATAATTATTGAGCGACAAAGGTAATCGTTCCTTTCCATTATTTATAAAATCCCATGGATCAATGCAGCTCTTTTGCAAATGTAATTGCTTTAATTAATAGATTAAACGGTATGAGTTATTCCTTCTATTTCTAGCAGTAAACCAATTACATCTTGGAATGTATCGATAATGTAACTTTAGCAACTTTGCACCTTTAGTCTTAAAAATTCATTCACAAAACTTGCTTTCTTAAGTAATGCGTTATCCTGTCAGGTCAATCTAATGCATAACATGGATGAATTGCCAGTCTTATGCACATGAACAGCTCAAGCCGACGTATTCTCCAAAAGAGTGATTTTTGTAAGATGGTATGATTTTAAGTTGAAATGGTAGATAATTCTAACTTTATCTTTAGAGAAAACTTATTTTTACCATATACAAGAATAATCCAATGATAAAGAAACGATACTTGAATGGTATATTTTCGCTTTTCTTAAGCGTCTTGTTTTTTTGGGCTCAAGCCCAAAAAGTAAACTTGAACTACTACCTACCTGATGTTTTTTATAACCCCAATATTACGACGCCTGAAGAATACCTAGGTTGGCAACCCGGTGAATGGCACATTACACATGATCAAATAACTGGCTATTTCAAGCTGTTAGCAAAAGAATCTCCTCGTATGAAATTTACAGAATATGCGAGAAGTTATGAACAACGTCCTTTATTTTATGTCACCATTTCTGATGAATCAAACATGGGGCAAATAGAAGAGATCAGGAAAAAACACATCGAATTAACGGATGCTTCAAAGTCAATGGATCTAGATATTGCTGATATGCCAATCGTTTTGTATCAAGGATACAGCGTGCACGGCAATGAGAGTAGTGGAGCGAATGCAGCCGTACTGTTAGCTTATTACATGGCTGCAGCGGAAGGTGATCGTGTAGAAAAACTACTAAAAGAAGCAGTTGTCCTGCTTGATCCATGTTATAATCCAGATGGATTGAATCGTTTTGCATCATGGGTAAATATGAATAAAAGCACAACATTAGTAAGCGATCCCAATGATAGAGAATACAATGAAATATGGCCTAGAGGTAGAACAAATCATTATTGGTTCGATTTAAATAGAGATTGGCTGTTATTAACACACCCAGAAAGTAGAGGTAGAATTCAAGCATTTCATCACTGGAAACCAAATATCTTGACTGATCATCACGAGATGGGTACCAATTCAACGTTCTTTTTTCAACCAGGTGTGCCAGAAAGAACCAACCCGAATACTCCTCAACTTAATCAAGACTTGACAGAAAAAATAGGAACTTTTCACGCTAAAGCACTCGATGCAATTGGCTCATCCTATTACACGAAGGAATCATTCGACGATTTCTATTACGGGAAAGGCTCTACTTATCCAGATATTCAAGGAAGTATTGGTATTTTGTTTGAACAAGCAAGTTCTAGAGGACATTATCAAGAATCAGTTAATGGCATCCTTACCTTCCCTTTCACAATACGAAACCAAGTTGTAACAAGTTTTTCTACTCAAGATGCAGCTATTGAAATGAGAGAAGAGATTCTTCGATTCCAACGAGACTTTTACCAAAATGCAGCGAAAGAAGTAAAAGGAGATGGCACAGTCTATAAAATCTCGAAAAAACCTGATTATAATAAAGCAATTTACCTTGCTAAGCTTCTAAGTCAACACGATATCATTATCTATGACGATGGTAATATGGAGGGATATTTTTATATACCTGTTCAGCAGAAACAATCAAGATTAATCAAAACTATGTTTGAGGTTGTAACAGACTTCAAAGTGAATATTTTTTATGATGTAAGTACTTGGCATTTTCCTGCAGCTTTTAATATGTTGATTTCTAATTCGGTACAATCGATTTCAGACGATTGGAAATTATTCAATGCAGAAGAACTTGTACAACATGACAATGCGTTTAAGACAGATACAGAAATGGTATCTTTTGCATTTGAATGGGAGGACTTAAATGCAGGTATATTGTTAAACGCACTTTTGGAAAATGGATTTCAACCGAGAATGATGCATGAAGCATTTACTGCATCGACAATAAAAGGAGAGAAACGATTTGATCGAGGAACAATTTTAGTTAAATCAGGAGATAAGAATAAGAATTTATTTGATTTAGCTAATAAGGTAAATGTTAAATTGTATGGAATTACAAGTGGATTTAACTCGGAAGGAGTTATGCTTGGATCACCATCTTCATTTAAACCTGAAAAAGTCAAAGCGTTGATGTTGATAGGTAATAGTGTGAATGCTTATGATGCAGGTGAAATATGGTTTCAGATGGATCAGCGGTTGAACATTCCATTAACTAAAGTTGAATTGACTCGTTTTTCAAGTTTGAATCTAAGTAGGTACAATGTGATCATAATGCCTGATGGCTCCTATAGGTCTTTAAAGCAAGAAGATATGGATAAGTTGAAGCAGTGGGTAAGTTCAGGAGGGACGTTGATTGCATTTAAAAGAGCTCTAAATAAATTAAATGGATCATTGATAACGTATGAAAGTATTCCTACAGCAAAAAGAACTTTTGAAAATTATGGAGATCGTCAAGAAAAGTCAGCTCAGCATGTAATAGGTGGCGCTATTTTCGAATCTGAAATAGATACCTCATATCCATTGTTTTATGGGTATTCTTCATCTTCTTATTACAGTTTTAAGCGTGGAACTTTGGCGATAAAACCAGCGGGAAATTCTTTAGCAAATCCTATGGTTTATAAAACAAAGCCATTATTCAGTGGTTATGCAAGTGAAGAAAATAAAGAACGCATCAAGAATTCAAGTGGACTGGTAATTTATGGAATAGGATCAGGAAGAATAGTAGGAAGTGTTGATAATCCCTTATTTAGGGGATACTGGCGAGGTGGAGACAAACTTTTTGAAAACATGATATTCGTTTCGGGAGCTATTTCCGGAGTAGGATTAAGAGAAGATTAATGAAATCATATGATATAATCATAATAGGAGGAGGCGCAGCTGGACTAAATGTAGCGATGGAATTGGCAAATTCCAATCTGTCGATATGCATGATCGAAAAAGAAGAAAAAAATACCGATGATCGGACTTGGTGCTTTTGGGAAAAAGGAAAGGGTAAGTTTGATCATATACTTTTTCATTCTTGGAATAAGATTAACTTTTACGCCAAAAGTGTAAAAGAGGGATTGGATCTCGATGGATACACGTACAAGATGATACGTTCTTCGGATTTTTATAAGTACGCACACGATATACTTGATCAGACATCGAATATAGACCGCATTCAATCAGAGGTAAGGGACATAAAGGAGTATAACGATAGAGTGGAAGTATATACGAATGGTACAGTATTCAAGGCTGATAAAGTATTGAATAGTGTGATTTTTGATAAGCCAGATTTAAATGGGTACAATCATGTTATTCAGCATTTCGGAGGATGGTTTATTGAAACGGAAAACGATGTATTTAACGATGAGGCCTGTACCTTCATGGATTTTCGAATTCCACAGAAAAATGATACCCGTTTTTTTTACGTATTGCCTTGTAATAAAAGACAAGCATTGGTCGAGATAGCAGTATTTTCGAATGCAGTTCAAAAAATGCCAACCTATGATAACTGGATCAAAGAATACATCGATACCTATATTAAACCAGGAAATTATCGAATTGAAGAAAAGGAAATAGGGCAAATTCCGATGACAGATTATCCATTTCACAAAGAAAGTAGTCCGCGCCATATACGAATAGGAACCGCAGGGGGATGGGTGAAGTCCTCTTCCGGATATGCATTTAAAAGAATTATGGAAAGAGCAGAGATTGTAGCACATAATCTGCTGAATAATAAGAATGTTACAACGAATTCTACCAGATTTCATCGATGGATGGACAGTGTCATGTTGAAAGCCATTACGCAGAACTATGTGAGCGGGAAGGATGTCTTCGAAAGCATGTTTAGCAAGAGGTCAGCTTCTGATATTTTTCAATTTCTCGATGAGAAAAATAGTTTGTGGAAGAACGTTTATATGATGTATTCTGCACCTATTCTGCCTTTCTCAAAAGCTGCATTATTTTAGGATTAAGTACATGAAATTCAGATCTTATCCCGCTGTTCTAGATTTCCTTTACCATAACTTGCCGATGTTTCAACGGCAAGGTGCTCCTGCAATGAAAAAGGATCTTTCTAACATCATGAAATTGTGTGACCATTTAGGGAATCCTCAGGATCAATTTACTGCTATTCATGTAGCAGGCACAAATGGAAAAGGGAGTACTTGCCATATTTTAAGTGCTCTTTTGCAGTCTCAAGGATATACCGTCGGCTTGTATTCATCGCCACATTATAAAGATTTCAGAGAGCGCATCAAGATTAATAATCAATTAATTTCAAAAGATTTTATCATTACATTTATAAATGATAATCTAGAGATCATTAATGCTATAAAACCTTCATTTTTTGAAATTACGGTGGCACTTGCTTTTAAATATTTTGCCAATCAGAATCCAGACTTTGTAATTGTGGAAGTTGGGCTGGGTGGAAGATTGGATAGTACCAACATTATTACACCACTGCTTTCCATCATTACGAATATATCGAAGGATCATGTTCAGTTTTTGGGAGACACCCTTCCGCTTATTGCTTCTGAAAAGGCAGGAATTATTAAGCACAATGTTCCTGTAATTATTGGCGAAAAACAGAAAGAAACGATTCCTGTTTTTGAAGAAAAAGCAGAAAGTATGGGAAGTCAGTTGTGGTATGCTGAAGAACAAGTCAACATCATTGTGGATGAAGATCGGATAGAATTGGCTTACGCCCAAAAGAAAATAACATGTAGGTTGGATTGGTTTTCAGATTATCAAGTTTATAATCTGCGTACTGCTTGGGCTGCATTTAGTTATGTAATGGATGGTAAAATTCAGCTTTTGAAGGCAAGCAAGTTTCTTGAACAAATGCCACAAAAAACATATTTCTTGGGAAGGTGGATGCAATTAGCTGAACGACCAACTATTATAGCAGAAAGTGCTCATAATGCAGCAGGATTGAAAATAGTCATGAAAAAGTTGTCTAGTCTATCCTATAATAAGTTATTCATGGTTATGGGTTTTTCATCCGACAAAGATCTAGCATCTGTTATTGATCTGTTTCCTTCACATGCTCAATACCTTTGGGCGAAAGCCAATATTCCTAGAGGTATGCATGCTCCTTATCTTGAGACCTTTGCACGGATACATGGGTTGAAAGGGAAAAGTTATAGCAGCGTACGACGAGCATTTGCAGCAGCAAAAAAAATGGCAGGCAAAGACGATCTGATTTATATAGGAGGAAGTATTTTTGTAGTAGCTGAAGTCCTATAAATTTTGGGATTCATCCCCATTATCTTTCGTTATATCAACTAAATTCTTTTCCTCTTCTCTTGATATTTGAATCAAGTCTCTGTTAATCGCAATACTGGCATTGATTTCAAACCCCACAAGAATTACAAAACAGATTAAGTTAAACCACAAAAGTGTAACGATAAGAGCGCCGATAGATCCATACAATTCGTTGTATTTACCAAAATTCGATACAAAATAAGAGAACCCGATCGACACAGTAATGATTAAAAAAGTGGCAATGTTGGTGCCAGGTGAAAAATAACTAAACCTCCTGTGGACGGGTGGAGCAAATTTGTAAATAATGGCAATGATATTATAGATCAAAAGTATAATAATTACCCAACGCAATACACTGAATCCCAAAACTGCCCAGTTGTTCAAGTCAAAGTATAGATCTAGAAAATTAATGATAAAATGCCCCAAGACGATTAGAGCTGACGATACGATAAATAAAGTAGACACAAAAATGGTGAGCCCTACTGCTATGATGCGTTTTTTTACCCAACTCCTTTTCTTGAAGGTAATATTATGATCGACTTTTTCAAACCCACTTATAAGACTTAACATGCCGTTACTCGCGAAAAATATAGCCAAAATCAAACCAAATGAAAGTAATCCTTTACGTTGTTGCGAAACGATATCTGCTATGATAGAGAAAAGATATTCTTCACTTTGCTCTGGTAACAATCCATGAACAGACTCCCGTATATCAAGAGCATAATCTGCGCTGGTGGGAATCATAGGAAGTAAAGTGAAAAGAAAGATGATAGATGGAAATAAGGCTATAAAAAAACTAAAGGTCATAGAATTAGCTCTCGTGACAATCGAATCATCTTTCGCCTCTTCGTACAAAAACTTCAATACATTGAAAATAGGAACCCCATCTAAGCCAAAAATTGTAGTTCGCTTGGTCCACGATACACTCTTCTTTATCCAAGTCACCTCTTTCCAATACGCTAGATCTAAATATTTTCTCCAATTTTTTTGCACTATACAACTTCTACTGCTTGAATCAAAAATACGAATTCATAGCATGAATTATGAAATCTGGCGCTTTGCAACGTTTTCCATCCGCTTGGATAAAAGCTAATTTCACCTTAGAACGATTTATTATTTTATTGTTCTCATTGAACATATCCGTATGGAAAATAATGAAATCTGATGGCATTTCTCTCACCTCTGTTTCCAGTCGGATAAGGGAATCATAATATGCCGGTCGTATAAATTTTGTTTCGTAATGAGCAACTGGTAACAAAATGCCATGTACATCTTCCATATCTTTGTAAATGATCCCCATGTCACGAAGAGCTTCTACACGTGCAACCTCTAGATATGATGCATAATTCCCATAATACAAGTATCCCATTTTATCCGTTTCTGAATACCGAACTCGTATCTGTACTTGATGCTTGAACATTACAATTTATCTCTTAGAATAGGACAGGTCATGCAATGAGAACCACCTCTAGCTCTTGATAACTCATTCGATGGTATATTGATAATAGTGCGTTTCAATTCTTGTGCATTGATTTCTCCACTATCCAATTTTTCTAGCAATGCCTCACCTTCCATTATAGAATATCCACCTTTCTTTAGCGCAACATCAGTAAAAGGGTTTCGATCGTAGCTAAATGCTATACCAGGTTTTACACTGACCATATTACAGCCATCTGTCCATTGTTCTCGATCTTGGTAAGGGCTTTCACCATCTCCTGCAAAAATAAATTGCATGTCAGGATTAATCTCAGACCACACGAAGTCTCGAACGGAATCATAAACATTGATCTTACCAGAGATATTATGAACTTCTACACGTGAACTTTCTCCGTCATAAACGATCGGTTTAAAACAAACAATTACATTTTTATCGATCTGTGTAAAAATGGTGTCAATATGCATATAAGATCGATTGTTGGGGATTTTAATACGTACAACATTATTGATCAATTTTCTTTTGAATAATTCTTGAGCTAGTGATTGAATGGCGTGATCACTGGTTCGTTCACTACTTCCTATTAGCAGATAATCTTCATGGAACATCATAACATCTCCACCTTCGATGCTTACGACTTCACCACTTTTACTGGGAGGAAACTGCTCGATATTATTCAGATTGATTAATCGATCATGTGTTACCAGATCAGCAAAAGTAGGGTGGTAATATAGGATGAAACGCGTCAATAAATTTTCTCTGAATCGAGCTTCTTTATTGGCCTTCGCAATGATGATATGATCCTTAATAGTAATGGCAATATCTCGTGTGAAAATGAAATTTGGTATAGGGTCGAAAAGATAACGTTCATCTCCTTTGTGATAACCTGAGATTAGCGTATCAGCTAAGTCTTTGTTACTCATACCACGTAGATATTTTATGAACGATGCTGGGAGCTCTTCATAATCTACAATTTTTTGTAAGAATGTATCCGTTTTTTCTGAATCCATCCCGAGAGCTTCTGCCAGTAGCTCATGAATATAGATCAAGCCACCTTTGGAACTAGATTCACTGCTAACAAAATAGCGAAGTAGTCTTGTAAACACATCATGTTCATATTGCATTCTCGGTAAATGGACAATGTCGTCAAATAATAATTCTTCCGCTCTTTTTGGAGAAATTCGCGCGATTCCTTCATCGGGCCGATGAACTAGAACACTTTTAAGTTGACCTATTTCAGAGTTACAATATACTTTCATACCTATTAAAAAAGAATTTTAGCTGGATGTTTTGTTGTGTGCGGCTAAGATATAAAAATGTGTCCTAACAAACGATTTTCAATGAATTCAAAAATGGTACAGTATTTGCACATATTATGAAAAATCATAATATGAAAAAGGTCTTTTATATCCTAAGTTTTGTGTTTTTAGTAAATGGGGCTTTCGCCCAAAATAAGAGTCTTCTACATATCAACAATGAAGGACAGTCAGTTCAGGACCGTATATTACTTCCTACTGAGTATGTAAGGCCGCCGTTTCCCGAAACCTCGTTTCAGTATTTTCTTCGGAATTTACCTATGAAAAATGCTGGTGCTAAGGTTAGAAAATTTGATGGTTTTCGTAAATCTTATGAATGTTACGTTGCTGTGGTTGAGTTGGATTTTTCTATGAAATACAATAGAATTCATGGAGAACATCTCGTACAATTACTTAGAAGTGAATACCTATATAAACAACAAAAATATGATATGATCCTCTTTCATTATGATGATAATAGATCCATCAGTTTTGAAGAATATGGAGAAGGATATCGTTTCGTATGGCAAGATTCTATTTATGTCAAACAAAAAATAGCGGCAGAGAATTATTCGTCGGAAACATGGAGTCTCTATATGAGTGACTTATATGATGCAAGTTCAACGATTGGATTGTATGCTGACACAAAAACAACTGATTTTGGGGAAGTAAGTGTTGGTGATGTATTTATTCAAACAGAGTACAATGGAGCTCCTGGTCACACTGTAATGGTTATGGATATGGCTGTACATCCAGTGACTGGTGAACGTTTGGTTTTACTTGGTCAAGGGTTTAATCCTACCCAAGATTTTCATATTCTTGATAATCCGTTTGACGAAGATATTTCCCCATGGTATAGGGTAGAAGAGGATGCCTTTTATTTTACCACAAGCCAATGGAACTTCCGTAAAAAACATTGTCGTAGGTTTGTAATCAATGCGAACTCAGATTCATTTTCTCCTTCTAGCGAAGAGGTAACGGAGGAATAAAAGAAAATTCCATTCTCGATCTTTCTTTTAATTCTATAGAACTTTGGGCTTAAAGCCCCAAAGTCAATATACTATACAATACGTCATATTCATTTCATAAGCAACGCCTTAGTTCACCTAAAAAAGGATTGATGAAGGTTAAAACCACATCTTTGGGTGGTGACAAAAAGGCTTTATCTACTTTAATTTTGCTGCATAAACTCATTTTGTGTCGATCATGCACTAGTTGAAAATCGAACACAGCAAAAATCAATTGAAATGAAATTTTTATGTACACGTAGCTTTTACATACTTGTCTTGTTACTCAGTATGCATTCCTATAGCTTTGGACAATGTTCTGGAAATGTAACCCTATCTACCCAGACACAAGTCGATAATTTTAACTGTTCTACCTTTACTGGAAACCTTATCATAAAAGATGATAATGATGGGGTGGATAATATAGTAGATCTTAATCCTATTGCGAATAATGGATTTTTAAATGAAGTTACAGGAAATTTTCGACTAGAAGAATGTAATAGCTTGGTTTCTCTTCAAGGGATTGATGTTATTCAGACAGTGGGTGGAGATTTTACTATAGAAAACAATACTCAACTTGCGACACAGGGTTCTTATACGTTGATTCTTGAAACAGTAGGGGGCTCATTTTTATATAAGAATAATGCCAACGAAATAGTAGCTTTTAACGAATTAATTAGTGTAGGTGCTCTATTTGTAATAGAAAATGATGATGTTATAAAAGAGTTTTACTTTCCTAAGTTCGCAACTATAGGATCGAATTTTTCCCTATTTAATAATTCAGAATTGGAGACGGGAACAATGGCGATTACTACAGTTAATGAAGTTTTTATAAACAATAATGCGAAGTTACAAAATGTTGATTTTTTGCAAAGCCTTGAAATGACAACTGGTAGTTTTATCGTATATGCGTGTCCAGTATTGCAGTCTCTGGGATCCCTTGAAAATTTAACGGATATAGGTATTAATTTCGACATCCGTAATACCGGAATTACGGAAATTTCTGGATTCAATAATGTTACGTCATTAGGCGGAAGTTTTACTGTTTACGATAATACTAGTTTACTATCTATTTCAGGATTTCAAGGCTTACAATCTGCAAAACTTTTTGATGTACTTGGTAATTCTTCTTTGAATTCTATTTCTGGATTTACGAATTATATCAGTACTTCTGATAACTTTTTTAGGCTGGATGGAACGCTACTTAATGAAATAGAGGGGTTTAATAACATAGATAGTGTAGCTGGAAGCTTATTTTTAACTAATAATTCGGAATTAATTGATATAAGTTTTCTTGCATCAAACCTTACAATAGTTAATAATTTAGTGATACAAAATTCTCCATTGTTAAACGACTGTTGCCTTTTGATGGATGTTGAACCATTTGTAGGTGGAGATATTGTATTAAATAACAATGGAAGCGAATGCAGTAATTATGACGATATCATAAATTCTCCGCCTGTTTTTATAGATTGCCCTGCTGATATTACCTTTTCAGTAGATCTGGGATTATGTTCGGCAATTGAAGCATTAATAGATCCTTTGGTTGATGATAATTGTGGCATAGCTTCATATAATGGAACTTTAACTCATCCTGATGGTAGCATTTCATCATTTACAGGCTCCCCTGGAACATCCTTTGACTATTTTTTTTTGGAGGGGATAAATATATTAGATTTTGAAATTGCTGATGAAAATGGAAATATTGCTACTTGCTCATACAATATTACTGTAGTTGATGATCAGTTGCCAGAGATAGGAGACGTAAATGATATGACGGTTGATGCAGATGAAGGATTATGTTCCCATACGTCAGATATTATAAGTCCTACAGTAAGCGATAATTGTAGTATAGATTCCTACACGATCGTCGTACTTGATGAAAATGGCATGGTATTATTAAGTCAAAATACTTCAGCTGGAGAAACGAATACGATCACATTTCCTGTAGGGGAAAATATAATAGAATTCAATGCTGTTGATGCCTCTGGTAATACGGTGTTGGAAAGTGGATTCATAACAGTGACAGATAATCAAGTTCCTGAATTTACTAGTTGTCCTACTGATGTAACCATTACAAACGATGCGGGGCTATGTTCGGCTTTATTCTCATTTACTGATCCTGAAGTTTCTGATAATTGTGGCATTGAAAGTTATACCATTACCGTAATCGACGCAAATGGAACGATTGTTTACGATAATATAGATGCGAGTAGTGGATTTATGGATCAATTGGTTTTCCCAGTTGGAAGCAATTCAATATCGTATGCTATTAACGATGCAGCTGGACAAATAACCACATGTTCATATACGGTGGTAGTTCAAGACAGTGAGGCTCCTACGTGGGAAGGAGGGATAAATTCTTCAACTGTTGTAGGAATTTGTGGAGTAGATGATGCGCTTGATTTATTAAATAACAATGTACCAGTTGCAGAAGATAATTGCATCAGTTTATCCGTGTCTTTAGTAGGAAGTACGACCAGCACAATATGTGGTGCATCACAAGAGATCGTACATCTTTTCGAAGCAACTGATGCTGCGGGAAATGTTTCTATTCCGTATGAATTAATTGTTGTATTAGAAGATAATACCCCACCGACTTTATCAACCCCTCCTGCTGATCAAACGATTTTTTGTAATGACGAAATCCCTTCTTTCCCATTATTAACTGCACTAGATGATTGTGCAGGAGATGTTACATCGAATATAGCTGTGACAGCTACTTCTACAGAAGGAACGTGCACAAATGGTACTCCTCAAGAGACCATTATGTACACGTATTCTGTGGATGATGGATGTGGGAATATTGCAACAGAAACATGGATCTTGACGATACAAAACGATTTCGAGGTTGATCTTGGTCCTGATGTTGTGATTTGTGATGACAACACGACAATGTTGGATGCAGGTCCTGGAAGTTCATTCTTATGGTCGACTGGCGAAACTTCACAAACCATCATAGCAACTACAACAGGTCTGTATTCTGTAGATGTTGTTTCCATGAATGGATGTTGTGAATCAGATGAAATTATGGTAGCTTTCGAAACAAGTCCTAGTGCTTCTGCTACTGGAGCCCAGCTTGATTGTACAGGAAATGCAGTTCAGATCTTTGGAAACTCGTCGGATCCTTCAGCTTCTTTTATGTGGTCAGGTCCAGGTGGTTATACAAGTAATGAGCAAAATCCATTTGTTTCTGCTGTCGGAATATACATAGTAACAGTCAGCTCTGCAAACGGATGTAGTGCTACTGCAGAAGCAGAAGTAACAGCAAATACAGATGTTCCTGATGTCACTGCTGCAGGTGGAGTTGTAACATGTCTTATGACAACTGTTCAATTAACAAGTACTTCTACAGTGACAGGAGTTACTTATGCATGGACAGGACCGAACGGATATACCAGCAATGAACAGAATCCTGTGGTTTCAGAGATTGGAGTTTATGAAGTAACGGTAACGGCACCAAATGGATGTATTTCTTCAGCTAATGCAGAAGTTATTGATGATACAATTATTCCTGATGTTTCAGCAGAGGGTGGAACAATTGATTGCATCAACACAACTGTACTATTGTCGGGTTCTTCTTCTGCTGCAGGTGTCAGTTTTTCTTGGGAAGGACCGGATGGGTTTACTTCATCAGAAATGAACCCAGAAGTAGCTGTTCCAGGCTCTTATACTTTAACAGTTCAAGGCGGAAATGGCTGTTCTTCAAGTGCAACTGTAGATGTAGAATTGGATCAAGATGAACCAAATGTTTCTGCCACAGGTGGAACACTAGATTGCACAGACACATCTGTACAGTTAATGGGTTCTTCCACTACACCTGATGCTACTTTTTCTTGGGAAGGCCCAGACGGGTTTACAAGTACTGATCAGAATCCTATAGTGTCATCACCGGGAATGTACACCTGTACAGTCATAGGACCTAATGGGTGTTCTGCTTCAACAAGCGTAGAAGTTATAGCCGATGGTGATCTGCCAAACGCAACAGCGACTGGTGGTACGATCAATTGTACGAATTCAAGTGTCCAGTTGATGGGTTCTTCTACGACATCGGATGTAAGTTTTAGTTGGACTGGACCGAATGGTTTTATATCATCCGATATGAATCCCTTCGTTATCAATCCAGGAGAATACACCTTAAGTGTAATGAGCGGAAATGGATGTGTTGCAACTGCTACAGCGATGGTTGAGGAAGATACCGTAGTGCCAGAAGTAGAGGTGATGGCAGAAACGATTACATGTGATCAGCCAGCTATAGAAATAAGTGTGTCATCTAGTGAAGAAGGTTCTACGTATAATTGGGTGGGCCCAAATGGCTTTATGTCAACTGAAATGATTCCCATGATTACAGAAGGAGGTACCTACACTGTCACAGTAACAGCGCCAAATGGGTGTTCTACCACTGCCACTTTGGATGTAATAGAAGATACTGCTGCACCTCAAGCTTCTGCTGAGGGTGGAACAATTGATTGCTCAAACCCTACGACCATGTTGAATGGACTTAGTTCTACGCCAGGTGTTTCTATCATGTGGACTGGTCCAAATGGCTTTATGTCTACTGAAAACAACCCTACAGTAAACGAACCAGGAAGTTACACATTTACAGTGACTGCTCCTAATGGTTGTACGAATTCTGTTACAGTAGAAGTAGAATCAGATGGCGATTTACCGAACATTTCGACTCAAGGAGGAACTATAGATTGTATGATGACGTCTATCCAATTAATGGGATCTTCTACAACTGAAAATGTGACATTTAGCTGGGAAGGACCCAATGGATTCACTTCAAATGAGATGAACCCAGAAGTTACAGAACCTGGAATTTACACATTAACTATCCAATCAGATAATGGCTGTCAAATATCTCAAAATGCAGAAGTTATGGACGATACAAATGAACCTGAAATCGAATTGACATTAGGTGATGTGGATTGTGATGAAGGAACACGTATAATACAAACACAATCTGATATTGATGATCTTGAAGTAAGTTGGATTGGTCCGAATGGATTTACATCAACAGAATTATCACCTACAATATCTGAGGCAGGAACTTATATCATGGAAACATTTCCAGAAAACGGATGTAATAGTACACATTTTATTTCGATGGAAGATGATGTAGTATATTCTTATGTTATTGAAACAATTGATATTGATGATGATAACGACATGGGACAAGCTGAAATCATGATTTCAGGTGGAACAGGGCCATTTGAAATTGAATGGGATAATGGTGAAATGGGAACACTAGCAACGATGCTAGAAGCAGGTGAACATACGGTAAAGGTGACTGATGGACTAGGATGTATAGGTATCTACACTTTCGAAATTAAAAGTTTGGTCTCAACATTCGATCAAGAGTGGATTGATGCTATCGATTTATTCCCTAATCCAGCACAAACAGTTGTGCAACTAGATTTTAATGATGGATTTACCCATTTTCAATACCTTGAAATAATAGACTTGACTGGACGAAGCATACAATCTTTCGATTTAAATGGCCATCAGCAGACCATACAAGTGGATGTTGAGGAATGGACAGCAGGTGTTTACGTTGCTAGAATTTATTCGAAAGACTCGTCTTATTCAATTAGGTTTGTCGTTCAATAGCTTAAGAAAGGAAAATTGTATGACGCACTTTAGAATATTATACAAGTTAGAGTAGAAATTAATTTGGTATAAAGTATTTTATCAATCCCGAAGGAGGCGGAATCATAATCCGCTTCCTTTTTTTTGATAAATGAGTTGAAAATAACTGTTCGAAAAGTAGATTTCAATCTTACTTTTATCGAGTTCATATTTTCTTTTTCTATACAGAAATCCGCCCGAAATAGCTGTTCGAGCAGTAAAATGACCGAAATTTGTGGTTATTGCGTGCAGCTGTAGAGTAAATTTCAAGGGACTGAAAAACGAAAGAATAGACTGCCGAAAGCACCAAATGAAGGCAATGTCTTAGGTGAGTTTTAAGCAGGATTTGACCTTTTTGGTATTTTTTAAGGCAATGGTAAAAAGTACGAAAGTTAAATGTAATTCAAGGTGTCTTTGTATCAACAGTTCCACCTTTAAAATAGATGATTTCTTTCTTAAAAATTTCGAAGTAGCTCAGGCTATTCCTCAATTTTAGAAGTCGAATTCACCTATTTGTGATACGGATTAAATAGGATAATTCCAAATTCAGGTTATTCGCTTTCCAACTCTTTCAGAAATTCATGAGGGTTATCTAATATCCCTTTAGTAATGCGATAGTGTTCCGTTTCTTGAAATTGGACTTCTTCGATACGATCTTTTTGGAAGGACAGGACTTTTGAGCCGGGACATGCCATGATGATGGGACT
>JAHDGD010000267.1 GCA_020627825.1 Saprospiraceae bacterium | reverse complement strand
AAAGTTCTAGTTAGATAGAATAATGGATAAGGATTTTTATCAGAAACCTTTCGTTATATTATTTGCATTTCGGAATAGCATAGTATACAATTAGTTAATCTAAAACAACACGTTCTTGTGTTGCAAAATTATCATTTACATGCATCAATGGTATTTCAAGAAAAAAGCTAGTTCCAACATGTTCTTCCGAAACAAAATTCAATTTTCCATTGAATGCTTCAACCATATTGGCGCATATAGCCAAACCAAGACCAGTTCCTGAAGACTTAGTTGTAAAATTCGGTAAAAACACTTTTTCTTTTCGATCATCTGGAATACCAATTCCATTATCGGTAATTTTAATGACAGCTTGCTTTTCTTTCTTATATAACTTGATTTCGATTTTGCCTTGACGATCAGTAGGAATGGCTTGAATTGCATTTTTGACAAGATTATTTAAGATGCGTATTAGTGCGTTTCGATCAGCAAAAACATATAAATCATCTATCGGTTCGTACATCGCAATATCCATATCATTGCGTTTACGGAAAAGATCATACACTGCCGACAGCACGTCATTTAATATAACCTTTTCATTACTTGTATGTGGCATCTTTCCAAAATTACTAAATGCCCCAGCAATGTTACTTAAATTATCTATCTGTTCGATTAAGGTTCGACTTACATTCTCTACTAACTCTTGAGTATGATCGGGATTTTGCTGAATTGCACGTTGTAAATATTGAATCGATAATTTCATTGGAGTTAGCGGATTCTTTATTTCATGCGCAACTTGCTTCGCCATTTCCCTCCAAGCAAGATCTCTTTCTGTATGTGCAATTACCTTAGCACTATCCTCTAGCTGATCAATCATGTCATTATAATTGTGGACAAGATCGCCTATTTCATCTGTTGAATCCCATAAAATGTGTTCATTTTTACCACCTAGTTTCAAATGCTTAATCTTAGTTCCTAGCTGTTTTATCGGTCTTGTAATATTATGTGAAACCATTAAAGCAAGAGCTCCAGAAAGGAGAAATAACAAAACATATATATTTAATAATGTTCCTACAAAATCTGCCACCTTACTATGAGATTTCACAACAGGAATCTGAAGATTCTCAACAATGACTGCGTTTCCATCAAGAGCATCGAGAACAGGAAAATAACTAAATTGATACGCTAAGCCCATGAAATCTGCATTCTGTTCTAGGCTTATTTTATTGGGATTTTGGGCGAAAGCCCTTACATCTTCTTTCTTTAAAAATGGTTTATATAGTCCTTTTTCAAAAACCTTTGGAACAGAAGAAGCAAGTAGGTCACCTTCATGTGAGTACACATTGATCTCAGATTGATGCTTAGATGCTAATTGATCAATATCATTGCTTAAAACATCCAAGTTCCCTATCTCAAGATAATCTTCTAAATCAACTTTTAGTGCATATGCTTTTTCTCTTGAAATATCATCGTCATATTCTGTTGATAAATTTTGAAAATACAGAATGGTTACAATACCTATAATGAGGAAAGAAAATAAAATTAAGCTGATGATCGAAAGTTGAAGCTTGTGTTGCAACGTATTCCACTTTCCAGTGCTAAAAGTCAGAAAAGTAGGAAAAGTTGGTCGAATCGAATTTACTCCTGTAAACAATCCAAACAACAAGGCGATATAAATGAAAATAAAGCTAAAAAGACTGACAGGCTTAATTAATCTAGTTGATTTTCTAGATAATTTCATCATAGAACGTGGATTCAATTGCACATAAAGGTCACTGTAATTTTCCCTTGTCACTTTATGAGATGTGCCCACTGGAAGCTGAATATCTTCATCCAAAGGATCCAATATGTAGCGATTCGAAGTCGAATTTAGCGTCCCATCTTTAAAATATGCGAAGTCATATTTTCCTAAATTTTCATAGTTGTTTACATGAGATCCCTGCGGATATTGCTCTAGATATACTTTATAAACAGTGGAGTCCGCAGGTAAAATAACATTCCAGGACGTAAGGTATGCATTCTTGATCGGATTGAAAAAAGTCAAGTCATCAAGTGTATCACTTCGAGAAATAAAGCGATCATAATAAGCTATAGAAGTGTATGATTCATAAATCATTGACTTACCTTCGGAGTCGAACGCGTTTAAAATGTAATCGTATTTATTTTCTCCACTGGGATCTAGAATGTGATTATTGACTTCATTAAACTCGGAACGGTGAATTTTAAACGGTTTAGGAACAGTTAAAAACTGTGCAATAAATCCATCCGATTTCAATTTTTCTTGAAGAGCATAGAAATCCACGATAGACTCAGTATCCTTTTCATGATATAATTCACGTGCTATTTGAGCTCTATTTTGTGTGTCATATTCTAGATATCCGTCAAAAAGAACAACAGACAAACCAATACTCAGAATCGACATCCAAGCGATTAACCAAGTCAGATTCTTCTCTTTTGGATTGCTAAATAAATCTGTGGTTAAGTTATATAGGGTCAAGCCCAAATAGGACCATAAGATAGAAATAGTAGATGGATATGCAACCAATAGAGGTAATGCGAACACAGAAGCGAAGCTAAAATAAGCAAGTCGTTTTCCAGAAGTAAGTTGTTGTTGCTTTATTTTTTTATTGAGGAAAATATGGAAACCGAAATTGGCTATGGCAAGCCCAATAATACTTCCTATGTAAAAATAACTTTGAAGAGGAAAATCTAAAAGATTTTCAAAGTCGATAACCAGTTTACTATTCGCAATAAGATGCCTGCTGATGAGGCATACCAATGTAGTAGATATAGTGATGGCTATATAGCATAAAAGCGCATGTGGCTTTAATGTACGGTTTTGGATCGACATATTGTAGTTTTTTCAGCAAACTACTTTTGGGATAAAAAATGAACCAAATCGCTCAAATTAAGCACTAAGATAAGACATTATACATTAAAAATATATTTAATATGAAGTAAATATTATGGAATAAACAAAAAATACTGTTTATCGTTATATATTGTGGATATAAACATCAACTAATGACCTGGTTACTATACATTTTAATCGTTTTGGGCGCATATGCGGGAATGGAATTTATGGCGTGGTTTACGCATAAATATGTGATGCATGGATTCTTGTGGAAATGGCATCAAGATCACCACGAACCGCATGATAAATTTTTCGAAAAAAACGATCGATTTTTCTTGGTTTATGCTATCCCATCTGCAGCGTGTTATATGATCGGTTCGTTTATACCAGGCTTTTTACCTCTGTTTTTTGTAGGTGTGGGAATTTCTTTATACGGATTGACCTATTTTTTGATTCACGATGTATACATTCATAGAAGATTCAAGTGGTTCAAACAATTGGATGGAAAATACAGCCGGGCCATTCTTCGTGCTCATGGTGCTCATCATGCTGTTCAAACGAAAGATGGAGCAGAATCATTTGGATTATTAGTTGTTGATCCAAAATATTTCAAGAAGAGAAAAGCGATTAAAAAGAAA
>JAHDGD010000266.1 GCA_020627825.1 Saprospiraceae bacterium | reverse complement strand
TTTTCTTTTCTAATGGACGACTGACGAAATTATTCCAGCTTTCCAGTTTTTCTTTATTTTTGTGGAATTCCATTATCTGTGGATCAAAATCTAAGCCTATGAAAGAACAAATATCCTTCAAAATAACTTCCTGCTCAGATAAAATATCCTCAAATTTTACCAACTTCGTTTGCTTAGGATAACGCTCATGAATATCTAATAACACCTTGTTAAATCCAACCCATCTTTGAGCTAAGATAACCGTATCATTAAAATCAAATGTCACTCGCTGACAAGACAAGATATTATCTCGCACATCCCTCACCATTAATACAAATTTAGCATTTGGGAAAGTGTGAATCAATTCTTCTAAATACAAACTATAAGTAGGATTCTTATCTCCTAACATACTCACACCTTCTTTTCCTCTATTGATCGCCTGTGTATGAATCACCGTCTTACACAAACGCTCAAAGGTAGCATCTTTGCCCAAGGATAATAAAGATGATTCCAATAATTCTTTTCGCTCATCTAATTTCCAATATTGTGTCACTCGCTTTTCCAAAAATAAATCTTCTGAAAATGTCAGTATCTTTTCCTCATTCCAATCTGTAATATTATGATACTTATGGTAGAGATTCATAATAAAAGGACTCTCTTGTGGTACAAATACCGACGGATGATTATTGAGAATTCGATTCAATAAAGTAGTGCCAGAACGAATTCTCGCAACAATAAAAAATAAATCCTTTTTATCTATAGCTAAGTTGCTCATGCTTCTACTTCGTTTTTGTTAAATTGATATTTGATGTTCAAAATAATATTATCATAAAAAAACAATACCGCTCCCATTAAGGCATTAATGATCAACATAATGTAAGAACCAATAGATAAAACTAAAGCGCTCTCTTCACTCAAACCTCCAATATTAGAAAAGGTATAGACAAAGGCGATCTCTCTTAAACCAAGTCCCCCAAAACTAATGGGTAGTAAAGTAACTAAATTAATCAAGGGTATAAATACCAGAAATGGCAAGAAGGAAATTTCTATTCCAAAGGCTAAAGCAATCATATAGCGCAAATAAATAGAAACAAACTGATACAAAATCGAAATTAAAAAGGCGTTAAATAAAATACGCTTGTTTTTCTTGATTTCATTAAAACTCCTACTCAATCTATTGACAATCGGTATCTTATCAATGCTGAAAAAATCAGAAAATACTAAGGAAAATAAAATGGTATAAGCTACAGTAATACCCCAAACCACAAAGTGTATTTTCCAAGGCAAAGAGGAAAGTAGTAAGAACGATCCAATAAAGGCAAAAATAACAAAAGAAAAGAATCCAACAAATCGCTCTACTAAAACCAAGACTAAACCATCTTTCTTTTTAATCCCTTCTTTCTCTGCTAAAAATACCCGCACTCCATCTCCGCCAATAGTAGTTGGCAAAAACATATTAAACATCGCCCCAATGAAGTAATGCTTTGTCAATATCCAAACACTGATTTTTTCATAAAGCGTACAAAGTACCTGAAAACGCCAACCTGATATTAAATTACGCAGTACAATAAAGCCAATAATCAAAGCGACATACTCATACCTAACAGACTGAAGCGTTTCCATAAACCGCTCCACATCTATACTCATAAAAAAGAAGGTTAAAATAGCGATACTTACCCCAATTTTAAAAACCAATCCCCATTTTGAACCAAGGAATTGTTTTAATTTGCCAAGTAAAGATTTTATCTGAGAAAGATCCATTAAGAGTTCTGTTGGTGAGAATGATCGCCCTTTTCAATATAAAGCTCGTTCAAATAATCGTCTGAATCTTCGCTGTATAATTCATCAATAATATAAATAGGCCGCCCCTTAGTTTCATGATAAATTCTCCACAAATATTCTCCTATCAATCCCAACATAGAAATGATAATACCACCCATAATTAATTGAACGACCATAATAGGTGCCCAACCCACAAAAGGGGTAGAACGGAAAAAATAACCATAAATAATAAATAAGGCATAAGCAAATCCAACTATCGTAAAAAATAAACCGACAGAAGAAGCCAAACGTAAAGGCCAATAAGAAGTACTCAATAACTGATTAATCGAAGCCTTAATCTTACGACTAAAATTATACTGAGACTTACCAAAAGGCCGCACCTTTCGCTCATAAGGCAACTGCTTCACCTTAAATCCTAAAGAAAGCAAATCAACCTGATTCGTCCGCACCGTATCCTTCAATTGCTTATAAGCATTCAAAGCTTTTCTCGATACCATCCAAAAATCAAATCCTCCTTTTGGAAAATGAGGTGTAGAAATTCGCATCAACTTAAAGTGAACCTGCGCCGTAATATTTTTAATGAAATTATCATTTCTCGCTACTCGATTCGCCAAGACGATATCAAAACCTTTCTCCGTCTCTCGAGCCATCTGCGCAATCATTTCCGATGGATCTTGTAAATCTGCCGAAATACAAACCGCTACATCTCCCTTCGCACGATGCATCGCCGCATTAATAGCCGAAAACTGCCCAAAATTACGAGAAAACTTAATCACCGTAACCTTAGGATCTCGCGCCCGAATCTGCATCAACTCATTAAATGAATTATCATCCGAACCATCATCCGTAAATAAAAACTCATAATCATACTCAGGCAAACCCTCCCTAATCACCTTATGAATTTGCTCATAAGATGGAATGAGAGAACCCTCATTTCGAAACACCGGTATCACAACCGAAATCATTGGCATAATCGTATCGTTTTTATTTTCTTTCTAATTTGGGGCTTCCCCATAAATGGGTCGGGCTGTCCGTTCTTATGTGGCTATGTGCCAGCTACTCCACTAAGCCGTACTTGTCTGCCTTTCAGGCCAGCCTGCGTCCAGCTAAGTTCCGTAAGCAGTCTCATTGACGCCACATACCACTACCATCCCTAAGCCAACTAAAACTAACGTTTGAACTGAATAACGTTAAAACCGAATTCTATTTCTAATATTCCAACGTTTCAAAGTTCCAACATTCACTAGTTTTTTTTATTTGTAGAGACGCGTATTCGCGTCTCCTTTCCACAGGGGAGAGAGCTTGCAAATCAGTTTCTCACGTCCCAAAGCCATATAATTTCTCCCCTTACATAAGGGAAGATGCCCGCAGGGCAGAGGGGTTGAAAATAACCTACAAAAAGAACTCCAACGGAGTAGTCTTTAAATCCTCATCAATGACCTCCATGATACGAGGATCTAATTGAGTCACCCATTTATCTTTCACCGTCTTTTTTCTAAAAACAGAATAAGGATGACTAGCAATCTCTTTACTTTGCGACTGATTGATAAAGCTTTTCACTTGATCACTCACTTTGAGGCCACAAAAGTCAAACATTTTTTGCGTTTCTTCTAATGTGTTTTCAACTAATTCTTCGTATTTCACCAAATAAAACTTATCTGGATACTCTTCTAAAAAACGAAGAAAATTAGCACTAATCTCTTTCCACT
>JAHDGD010000059.1 GCA_020627825.1 Saprospiraceae bacterium | reverse complement strand
ATAATATACACTGTGGATTCTTTTATGAGATTCCATGAAGAATGGTTTGAAATTCCTGATTGGACCGTAAATACAGAAATTCTGAGCATGCATGTCGGGAATCGAATAGGAGTTGCAACAACTGAGTTTTTATACAAAGAACCGGAACGTAATGGTAAACCTTATTTTAATAGACTTTCAGTAACGTATACACTTGAAAAGAAAAATGGAGAATGGGTAGTTATTAAAGATCATGCTTGTTCCATCGAAAAGACTAAAAGTGCATCTATTGATTAGTTGATTTTTGGGCTCGAGCCCAAAAATATTATGAAGAACGCTTACTTAAGAGAGCAGTTGTCTTAGTTTACCGTAGTCGATTTTGCTATAATGTCGAGGATCTCTAGGGATTTTGTTCAATGTTTTGAGTTGGTCATACAGAATATCGTGTTGTTGGATGGATGCTTTCGCTTCTTTTTCAGTAAATCCATCATGAAGTTCAATGCAAAGGATAAGGTCGTCATGATGTTTAATTAAAGTCCCGAAAGCTATTTCATTCATTTCTTGGAGTTGATTTTCAATAATGAAAGGAGAAATATACCGGTCTTTAGTCTGAATTAATTGAGCGCACCTACCGTGTAAAAAAAGTTTTCCATCCTTGAAAATGCCACTATCTCCTGTTCTATGCCAAGTTGTAGAACCATCAACTATCTTGTTTTCTTTAAAAGCTTTTTCACTATTGTAATACTGATCAAGTACATGTGGACCAGTGACAACAATTTCGCCAATTCCAGAATTTAATTCCCACTTCACCCACCCTTGTGAACATAGTTCAACAGGTTCAGAGGTTATTCGTATGATTTTGAATTGAACTTCAGGGTGTACTTTTCCTACACAAAGCCCATTTGTTAATTGTTCATGATCCCCTAGTAGAGTCTTCATGTTTATAGTAGAGATAGGTTCTGCTTCTGTACTTCCATAAGCTACAACGTTTCTGCTAAAGGGGAAACTAGATTGTATGCGTTTAGCAGATGCGGGAAAAACTGGCGCACCTCCTGTTAAAATCGTTTTTAAGGAAGGTAAAGCATCTTGACCTACTTTTGCGAGTTCTTCAATGTAGAATGGAGAGGCAATGAGTAAACTGATGTGATGATCTTTTGCAAATTGAAGCTGTTTGGCAGCATTGAGCTTGTGCGGTTTTTTTTGATTGAAATCTGCAACATAACCGGTAGCTCCAGTTCCCAATATACTTAGTAAAACGATGGGTAAGGTTATCAAACATTTATCGTTTTCTTGTGCAGCTATTTCATCTTTTAAAATTCGAAATTGTTCCCATAAAAATTGATGAGTTCGATCAGCGGCTTTTGGTACCCCAGTACTGCCAGTTGTAAAGGTGATGAGCGCAGTGTCATCTTTTTGCATTTGCCTAAAAGAAAATGAACTAGAAGATATGTTTTTTGGCATGCTAAATTTTCTCTTAATCTTTCGAAAAGAAGGTAGAATATAGGCTAGCCAGATGAATTTCGGAGGTGCAATGATGCTATCAATGTCAACTACTTTTATGGCTTTCTCTAGTCTTGAACGATTGGACCATTCATCTACAAAGACCACAATAGCCCCTAGCGAAAATAGAGCTAATACTGTTGTATACAATTGGATTGACATAGGAATAAAAACCATTATTTTATCTCCTTTCTTGATACCTTTTTTCTCGAGATAAACACAGCAAGATTCTACTTTACTAGCAAGATCTTGATAAGAAATTCGATCGTTTTTATGGACCATAGCTATGTTCTGTGGATATCGCTCCGCAGCTTCAAAGAAAATTTCAACTATGTTTTTTTTCATACGATTTAAATGGTATAATATAATAATTCGTAGTGACTAATAATTTTCCCATCGAAGTTTGCAGACACCTTTGTTGAGGCATTATGATTGATCATTAAGGCGTGGATGCATTTTTTAAAGCCTTTCTTTTCAGCTGCTCGCATGGAAAGTGCTGATAAAATGCTACCTAGTCCACCTAAGTTTTTGTCTATATCTCGAGCAAGTGTTTTTACTATGATGGTTTTATCTTCTTTATTATATAAGTCTTCATAAGCAAATATGAACCCTACAATTTCCGAATCCATTCGTGCAACAATCGTGAGTTCAGGATCAATGAGGGGAATGGTTTTTTTCATTTTATCAACAAAATCTCTAGGTTCTATCGGGCTAAATAATACGTTTTTCCTGAAGGCTTGATTGCAAAAATGAGCCAATTCGAAAAATTCTAGCTCTGGTTGAGTGATATTGAATGGTTCGAAACTTACCCCCATATCTACAAATTCTTGGTACTTCGTTTTACACTTAGCCCAGTTAGTCACAATGTTATTTGATGAGCTGGAAAAATAAGAGGCGTACTTTTTATAACCCAATGCTGCAAATTGAAACCTGCTGTGACTATCGGATGTAGTTTCTAGCATAAATGGCGGTTGTGACTGAAAACTAACAAAACGGTAATCATTCCATGTAGATCCATTCATGGGACTAATGATATGACTTGCTCCTTCATGGTTTGCTACCTGTACAGCATATTGCTGTATTTTTTTAAATACCTCTTTATCGTTCGGAACAGATAAGTTTCCTAGTGCAATACAAGGTTTTCCTTCAATTTGATGATGCGGATTATGGTAAACGATAACTTGACCGGTTAATTCATCTTGGTCCGATAGAATGATAGCAGCAACAACATTTCTTCTTTCCATTTTAAGTGTGGGTTCCCACTTTTCCCACAATGCATCTTGTGGATATATCAATTGGATATTCATATTCCACATATTAAAAGTGAACCAATAGCACACAACGGAATTACAATGTTATCGTATCCTTTTATGCTCACAGCCTCTCCTAATGTAGTAGATGCTGCAATTAATAAACCTATCCATAAACTATCATAAATATACATGTCCAATTTCAGGTTCAAAGAAACGACACTTATAATAAGAGCTATTATAAAAAAGCTTGTAGAGCCACTAACCGTTTTTGTTAAGTTTTTCAATGCATACTTTCCATAGGGATATTTCTTACCAATAATTGCTGCCGCAGGATCAGCTAATGCTAAAATCAAAATAGGAATAAAAAAGTAGATGTATGTCCCTCTATAATATTGAAACATATAACAAGTAACTACTGCAACCGGATATAAGATGCTTCCTCTAGATTTTCGATCGATCCGATTAACAGACTTTAATAAATCATACTTTATAGTGCATACCAATAGTATCGCAAAAGAACCACAAAGTATAAGTAAATCAAGTGGTTGCTTAATAAATATGGGGAAAAATAGCGCAATGATTCCTGTAATGATGTGAATAAACTTACGAGTATATTCAACTTTTATTCGGGAATAATGGTGAACGATCTCTGTAACTACAAAAAAGAATAGGTACAGACCTGAAAAGATAAGTAAGGTTTTGTAATCTATTTCTTGGAATGCTTGTTTTGAAAAAATCTGCATTAGACACATAATTTATCGGTTACAAATTGCATGTAGAAAAATCCTTGATCTCTTTCTTTCCAATTCTGATCATCTACAATACGTTTAAAGTCTGAGTCTATAGCCGAGATTTCTCGATTTACCATAAGGTTCCAGTAACTCATTCTGGCTCCTGGATTAGCGATAGCCTTCAGAGCCTTCGCCGTTTGACTAAATACTGATTTGTCCATGTATTCAAAAATATTGGACAGATTAAAGGCATCGAAATGACCATGTTGTTTTGCTGCATCTTGTGCATATCCCAGTTGTAAATGCAAGTTGTCAAGGTGGGAACGAATAATGCTGTAGGGATTACGTTGAGCGTAATAAGGTAAATAGTCACCAAAGTCTCCATTCAAGCAATAATATAACATGGGGTTATCTTGGCAATATATAGATGATAAATGGACATCTGCACTTGATTTAATGGTTCTTGAGACGTTCGTTTCTACTTGTTTAAGAAATGCTGGGTCTCGACCAAATATTCCCATTACTCGCTTACTGAAAAACACATTGAAAAAAGCTTTCCATCGGAATGAATTCCATTTTTTATTAAAAAAATCGATTTGCTCTTCAGTTGTTTTCTTCTCGAACAACTTGCGTACTGATTTTTTAGAATGAATGAGCGGTAATAACTTTGTTGCAAAAGTTGCTAAATACTTTTCGAATTTTCCTTGATATATAATTCCTTTTTCAAGTTCATCTTTCTTTCCTTCCCAGTATGCTCTTGCTTCTGCTCCTAGTTGACCTTTTATTAAATCAAATGTGTGTAATCTTTTCGTGCTTGGTCGAAAACCTACGAATTTTAGATATTCCTCTTGTTCCATTTCCCGAATTGCCTGCGCTTTTAACTCCGTGAGATAGAGTTGGGTTTTATTAAGATCTACAGCAACAACTCGATCTGGAGTAGTGCTCAATAAAGCAAAAGCATTATCTCCTGCTGACGCAATAGACAATACCTTTTCATTTTTTTTGGGCGAAAGCCCTTCTATCAAAATAAAAGGATCCTCCCATACATTGGCGTATCGAATGTACCCATGATCTACGTCCTCTAAATGTTGTGTATCCTTACTCATCTTTAATGATTTTCACAAAACCTGTAGAGCCGTCCATTTCGACGACGTCTCCAGTTTTAAGTATAGACAATAAACCTGTTATTCCCACGATACATGGTATTCCGAGTTCACGTGCGACAATTGCAGAATGACTTAATAAGCTGCCTCTTTCCACTAAGATTGCGGATGCTGTAGGGAATAAAGAAACCCATCCAGGATCCGTACTTGAGGTAACCATTATCCTTCCACCTAAATCATCGATTTCGTCCGGTGAATGGATCACACATACTTCAGCCCTTATTACGCCAGCACAACATGCAATCCCTTTGATGTCTCCATCTTGAACCGATTCCGCTGGTTGATCGAATTGCAATTGGTCATAAACAGTTCCATACGTTGTTATCCGTTCAGGGACAAATTCATCTTTTTCATAATGAGCAAATTCTTCTTTTCTGAGCTCAATGGTTTCTTTGATAGATTGACTGATGCTTGTACCTTTAATAAAATCAAAGATTTCCTCTTTAGTTAAATAGAATATATCTCGATCATTCTCTATAAATCCACGCTTTTCAAACTGTTTTCCCATCGCTGAAAAAATAGTTCGCACAATACCAAAGCCTCTCGTTCTTTCGAATCGTAAGTTCTCTCGATTGCTCACAAGAGTTCTTGTTTTGCGTAAGAAATAATTAAAGATCAAGCGTTTGAAAGGTGAACGTTTTAGCCTGGTTCTTACAGTCTCTTGTGCCGCTTTTCTTAGCGTGGAACTCTTATCATTTTCAAGCGCCTCAATTGATGTTGGATTTCGTACATAAGACTGCAAAATCTTGATGTATTTACTGGGTTCTTGTGTATAACTAATGGTCTCCAGTTTCAATTCACCCAAACAACGTTCTCCGAATCGGTTTATGAAGTTATCAATTTTTTGCGTAACGATATGGTCGTCCTTTTTTCTGATTTCTTGTAAAACTATTTCTGGACTTTCGTCCAAAAAGAGTTTCGTGAGCGCATCATCTTGTCTGATCAATTTAGCGATCTCTAAACTTTTGTGCATAGGTAAAACAGAAATAATGTCGTTGCTATGTGCTAATAGATCATTCGCTAAATGGGGATTGGCATCATCCACCCATTTTGCGATAAGTTTCTGAAATACGCCGAAAAAAATCATCGCAAAAAAATCATTAACTAGAGGTGGATGCCATTTTTCCAGTAGGATCTTTTCAAAACGTTTATACTTTTGAGCAAGTATTTCAGGATGCATTTCATCGAAATCATATCCTTTATACTCCGCAATGGTTTTGTCAAGAAAAGCAAAAAAAGTCTTGGTTTCTTTAGGTAATTTCCAAAAGGAAACAAGCATTTTCCACAATGTTATAAGCATTCTAGACCACGCTTTTGATTTACTTGGCTTTTCTTGAGATTGTAACTCGAATCTTTCTTTTACACCCATCATGCCTTCCATAAATTCAGCATTTAGATGGTATCCAGGTAATAAAGCCAACGCTTTGTACCAACCCAATAAATTGTAATAGACTCTTCCTCTCAGTAATCCCAGCATATTTTCAAAAACATCGTGGTTTTCTTTAATTGTTTTTTGGGTTACACCCAAAAGTTCGGAAAACTGGATGTAGACCGCTTCATACATATCTCTTATAAAAGAAAAAGTCAGTGGAGTTGTGACACCTGGATAGGATTCTATAATATTACTATTATCCCATACTATTCGAGTTCCTTCTTTTATTTGCAGATTCGTAATTGGCCTGGATTGTAAAATAAATAGCGCATCGTTTTCATATGCCCATTCTACATCTTGTGGAAAAGAATAGAAGGCATTTAACTTAATGAGCTCTGCATGTAATGCTTGGATCTGTTGATCAGACAAAGCAGGCTTTTCTTGATCAATATCCAATACCCTTTGCCATTCTGTTCCAATTTTATCAGGTGTAAAAGTGAGTTTTTTGTCTTTTTTTACAATTTCGCGGTCTTGAATATGATCATCCTTTAGGTAGTAATTATCCGCATTCAATTCACCAGAGACGAGACCTTCTCCTAATCCGTATACTGCAGAAATTAGCATTTCACCTTCATTTTGCGTAATAGGGTTAACCCCAAACATCACACCTGACGTCGTAGCGTTTACCATTTTTTGAATGACAACGGCCATTTGTACTTGACCTTCAATGTTAAGTTGCTTAGTGTAAAATGTTATCCGATCTGAAAATGCCGATATCCAGACTTCTTTTACTTTTTCGAGAATATGGTCTTTCGAAACATGTAAATATGTTTCAAATTGACCAGCAAAGCTATGATGTGCGCCATCTTCTCCCATGGCAGAACTTCTTACACTGAACGTTTCAGTATCAATTGGTAAACTATTTATGATCTGTTTTTTATCTTCTTCCGAAAACGAATAAGCTCTTAAGAAATCTTCAGCAGATTGATCCTCTGGTTTTTGCTTTAGGACAGCAATAAAGAACTCAGCTGGAATAATTACAAATGAAGGAACTGAGAAACCAGCCTCTTGCATTTTTAAGAGTGATTCAGCTTTACCTCCAACTTTCTCTCCAGGAAAAATAAGATATTCTTGTTCCTTTATCATAGTAGAAAGTTAAGTAAGCCAGGAATTCCACCCAAAACACCATACATAAGTAAAGTCCATATTCCAGCCATTATTTCAACATGCTTCGAAGCAGAAGATTCTGGATTTTTCTTATAGCGTAAGGCGACGATCAAACACACGATAAATACTGCGGCTAATACATAATAAGAAATTACAGATAGAGCTGCATAGTAACAAGCACCTGCCGCTATAAGTGCTGTAATCAGTAAAAAAAGGATCCATAATGTTGTGCCTTTAGCTGGGCCATGCATTCCACTGTAAGTAACAACGCCTTCTTTTTCTTCCGAAGGTTTTTTTAATTTTCTTCCGATTTCCAATACAATTCCATTGAAATAAGAAACGCCGAAAAAGAACAATAAACCAAGGTGCATCTTGTCACCATCTAAATACCAATCTAGACCGCTAGCGTATATGTCAACTAAAGGAATGATAACCATGTGAGATGCGACATACCAGAACATGTGTTTATTCAACCATTCATGTGCAAAGAATTCTACGGTCATCAATGCAAGCCAGGCCATTACAATCAAGTAAAATACAAACATAGATGGATGAACAAGAAGGATAACAGCAATCTGTAAAGCAACAACCAAAAACCCAAGGACTTTTAGTTCACTTAATTTTACTAATCCTCTAGGCACAGGTAACTCTGTTCTATATTTTGCATCAATGTCTGCATCTTTGAATTCATCAAGTATACGAACCATAAGAAACAAACAAAACGTTGTAATACATCCTACTATGAAATCAGATGTATCAATAAATCCTTCTTTTCCTCTGCATATCCGACTGTAAGAAATAGCCGAAAAAGTAAACATGAGAATCAGTGGACCGTGAGCGAAAATCGGAAATCGCTCTTTTTGATAAATCCAAAATCTTTTGAGTAGGGGAAGAGTTTGCTCACTCATGATCTACCCAATTTTTGATGAGCAGAAACAAAGTGTCCACTTGAAATTGCAGCAGCTATTGATAGCTCTCCGGCTAGCGCCAGAGCACAGCATATCTCAGCAAACTTTTTACCATTTCCTGCTCCATAGCAATCCATGATCTTTAAGCACTCTTTTTGCGAAGGTAAAGATGTCCCACCTCCTACAGTTCCTACTATCAAATTCGGCATGGTAAGGCTAACATAAAGTCCTCCATCCTGCGTAACATTAAAGCGATTGACGGCAACAGCTACTTCAGAAATACAGGCGACATCTTGACCTGTAGCGATAAATAATGCTGTCAAACCGTTTGCTATATGTCCTTGCACACCTATACTGCCTAATTGAACAAGTGAAACGGTAGACGTTTGCCAATAATCAGCCATAACCTCCGGTGTAGATTTTAGAACATTCTTGACTACTTCTCTTGGTAAGTTTATTTCTGCAACGACTTTTTTACCACGTACATTCTGGAAAGATTGATAGTTAGATTTTTTATCTCCTGAAAGATTGCTTTCGATATAAAAAACATCAGGTTTTACAGGTGTATGTTCGAGAATATATTTGCAGATTTCAGAAGTGCAAAATGTTACCATGTTTTGTCCAGATGCGTCTCCAGTTGTAAATTCAAAAATAAGATTTACCTGATTTCCTTCAATGTTCGTTTTCCAATTGCAAAGTTTTGCATAATTGGAACATTGACCAGTAATTTCTTCGAATTTTTCATTTTGATGGACCACCCATGCTAGAAATTGGCCAACTTGCACAACGGTAGCAAAGCGAAATAATGGACTTCTTTGAACACTTTCTGATAGACAGATGGAACGAATTCCGCCTGATACAGATGCCGCTTTACATCCGCGATTATAGCTTGCCACTAATGCTCCTTCAGTAGTGGCCAAAGGGATGTAATAAGGTCCACTTGCTTCTGTTCCGTTAACGATTAAAGGGCCTGCTAGTCCTGTTGGAATTTTTGAAAATCCTATAAAGTTTTCGATATTCCCTTTCAATACCGATACATCGTCAATACCACCATTATGAGACATAACAGGTAAGTCAATGTTTAAATGTGATGAAAGGAAATCAAGTCGATTATCTTGTCCTTCTTTCGTATAGTGATTTCGATGATCGTAAGATGCTAAAGTGTAAGACTTTTTTTGATTTTCTATAATCTTTTGAATGGAGTTTTTTTCTTCGATTTCCGCCATCAAAGACCTTAAGTTTCGGTAGTCCGTACTCATGTTATAAGTTTTATGGTAATGTTAATTGTTATTAAATTACCTATTTTTATATCAATTATACAAATTTTATTATAAGATTTTCGTCAATTCAATATCTTTAATTGGGCTTTTATCATCATATTCAGGAAGCTATTTCGATCAATCGCAAACGAAAAAAACAATATGCTAAGGCTTCCAATGGTCAAACCAGATTGCTATCTTCATTACTCATAAATTCAGAACGACTCACCATTCCTGTTGCAAAATATTACGATAAAAAAGGAGCTCCTTTCAATGATAAAGGCATCATGATTGTAAAGCATGATTTTGTGGATATGAATATTCCAGCTTTTGATCAACATGTAGTGCATCAATCAGTATGGAATTCAAGAATTCAAAGGGAGATAAATGGATTGTCTAAAGACTTTATTTCCCTCATACCTAAACGTATTATATACCACAAGGAACTTGAATTTCTGCTAACTGAAGGAAGACGTTTTTATGAGCAAATTAAACTGATGGAAGATGGTTATGACGTCCATCTTGCTATGACAAAACACATGGTGGAGTCGATTACCTATATGGCAAAAAATGGTATTCGTTACAGTGAAGAAAGTAATGGGGCAACCATATCGCTAAGTGCTTCACTGATATGGTGGCATAAAGTTGCTGTTAAAAATAGCATATGGATGGATAGAATGGGCAATCGTTTTCATCAACAAAATATAGGTATATTAGTTAATGACATGCCTGTCATTCCTATATATTAACAATAGTACTTTATTTCAAGATGTTTATTTTTCGCCTATCAAAATGTACTGGTAATCTAACATATTATCATTAGACTCTGTAATGGTCAGACCGATGTTTTTAAAATCGTTTTCGAGTTCGAATAAAGGTACTCGATTTTCTATAGGGGAAGCAGCTATAGGAAGTGATTTACGTTTGAAATCAACGATCATGATTTTTCCATTTTCCGGTAAAAGATTTACTAATTTTTGGAGATAAGATCTTCTATTTTGAATATACCCTATAGTATTTATGATGATGAAGATTTCAGCTTCATCTTGTATTACTTTGGGATCGTTTGGAAGAGCAAGTCTTGTTGTTAAGTTGTTTTTATGGATTTCATCCAAATTCAATTTGAAATCGTTCATGATTTCAATCATTTGTGGATCTATATCAACGGCGATGACTTTCGCATCCCTAAAAAGTAATCGAAATGAAAAAAAGCCAGTTCCTGCTCCAATGTCAGCAATTGTTTTCCCTTTAATATCTCCCAACAAATCAAGAATTTCGCCAGGACGCTGCCACACATCTCTGCCTTTATTGGGTTTAAAAGCTTCGTCAAACGAATCCATCGTTAATTTATCTTTATCGTCAGACTTAACTGGTGGAGGAATACTTACATCTTTGCAAGCACAGAGTAAAATAGATAGAGCTAGTAGCGAATAGATAATTTTCATCAATGGTATTTATTGGATCACTCAAAAGTAAAAGAAATATTGTCGGAAAATTGTTTATTCAACATAACTTTGCGGAATGGCAAGAAGAAAACTTAAAAAATTTGCAGATGTTCGTTCATACCCCAATGTGTATGAAAATTTTCATCCTATGATTCCTGAATTAAGGGGGGAGCATGGTGAAATTGTAGAGATGAAAGGTCAATGGGCAAAAAAGCATTTTAAGAACGACAATAAAATCACCTTGGAATTGGCATGTGGTAGGGGAGAGTATACTTTACAACTTGCTCGTAAATATCCTGAAAGAAATTTTATTGGCGTAGATATTAAAGGGGCTAGAATTCATCAAGGAGCTACAATAGCGCTTGAAGAAGGCTTGCAGAATGTGGCTTTCTTACGCATGAAAATAGAGAAAATTGCCAATTTTTTTGCATCTGAAGAAGTTGATGAAATATGGATCACATTCCCCGATCCATTTCTAAGAGATGGAAAAGCAAATCGACGTTTAACTTCGCCTCGATTTTTGGATAGTTACCGTACATTTATAGCCGATAACGGAGTGATCCAATTGAAAACCGATAGTGATGAATTATACCTATATACAAAAGAAATTTTGGGGGAAACCCCATTTATCAACGTAACGTATGATAACGATGATATTTATGCAAAACCACTAGATTTCGAAGATTTAATCTTTAAAACCTATTACGAAAAAATGCATTTGGAAAACGATAAAACAATCAAATATATTCGATTTACGATGGATCCGTTGCCGTAGAAACTGCGTTTTTGTCTTCTTTAGGCTTCATGAAATACTTCCTGTAGAATAATAAAATAATAAACACACCTACAGAAATAGAAGCATCAGCGACATTGAAAATAGGTCGAAAAAATTCGAAATAATTACCACCAACTAAAGGCATCCATTCAGGCCAGTGCGTTTTTATCATAGGAAAATAGAACATATCTACTACTTTGCCTTGAAGAAAAGGTGCATAACCACCGCCTTCAGGAAATAAAGTAGCAACGTTGTGATACGAATCACTGAAAATCAAGCCAAAATATAAGCTATCTAAAATATTACCAATTGCCCCTGCAATGATTAATGCAAAAGCGGCTATGAAACCTTTGGACTCCTTGTTTTTGATCAATTCTCTAATAAAGTAAATTAAGAAAATGGATAAAAGGATTCGAAATATACTTAAGATGTATTTTCCGATAACACCACCGAATTCCAAGCCAAAAGCCATTCCTGGATTTTCGATAAAACGTAACATCGCCCATTTTTGTCCGAAAATCAGAACACTTTCATTCAAGTAGAAATTCGTTTTTATATAGATCTTAAGGCTTTGATCAACAAGTAATACAAGCAATACGATAAGGGTTGCTAATGTAGCTCTCTTCACTTTTCTTTCTTATGATGAACCACAAAAGTAATACATTGGACAAGAAAGCCTTACGCATCTGTCTCCTTTTCTACTAAATTCTTCAATATATCTGTAAAATAAGGAATATGTGCCATATAAATAATGTACCTTTGCAGGCGAATAAACATTCATCTAACTTGCAATTGGAATCAGAATGAAAACACTACACAACAAAGTAGACAAGCGACTACTTAAAGAGCAACTCTTGCAGAGTAATAAGAAAAGGATTACACTTTCCTTTTATCAATATGCTCACATTGCGAATCCTGAATTATTTCGAGACCATCTTTACACACTACTTAAGACATACAAAGTTTTTGGTAGAATTTATGTGGCGAAAGAAGGAGTAAATGGACAAATGTCTGTACCTGAAGAACAGTACGATCGTTTTGTTGAAGCTTTATATTCTGTTGATTTTCTCAACGGTATTCGATTAAATGTTGCGATAGAAGATGATGGGAAATCGTTTTATAAATTGGCGATAAAGGTGCGTGATAAAATTGTAGCAGATGGATTGAATGATGCTAGTTTTGATGTGACTAATAAGGGAAAACATCTATCAGCAAAGGAATTTAATGAGTTGACTGAGAAAGAAAGTACGGTTGTGATTGATATGAGAAATCACTATGAAAGCGAGGTCGGTCATTTTGAAAATGCAATAAAACCAGATGTAGAGACTTTTCGAGAAGCTTTACCCGTTGTCATTGAAATTCTAGAAGAGAAAAAAGATCACGATATCATTATGTATTGCACAGGTGGAATACGATGTGAGAAAGCCTCTGCATACCTTAAACACAATGGATTTCAGAAAGTATATCAGGTAGAAGGTGGGATTATAGAGTATGCTCGCCAAGTGAAAGAGCAGGGTTTGAAGAATAAATTTATAGGGAAGAATTTCGTTTTCGATGATCGACTTGGTGAACGTATAAGTGATGAGGTAATATCAAAATGTCATCAATGTGGAGCGACGTGTGACACTCATGCGAATTGTGCGAACGACGCATGTCATATTTTATTTATTCAGTGTGAGGCTTGCGCCCAAAAGTATGCATCTTGCTGTTCTGTAAAATGTGCTGATTTCAATAAATTGGATGAAGAGATGAGAACACAATTGAAGAAAAAACTTGAGTTTAATGGAACAAAATTTGGTAAAGGACGCTACAAAGCACATCGAAAAGATGAAGAGTTGGTCATAGAATAGGAAGAATACAGAATGATTCATAATAAGAGAAAAAACGCAGCGTTGTTACTACGACTTTTGTCAATAAAACGAACATATAGTCCTGCAAAACATATTATCTACTTTATGCCCAAATTACTTACGAGTTTTTTACTAGTATTTTTATCCATTTCAGCTTTTGGCAATTGTACATTTCCTGAATTAGGGGATGGAAGTTCGTGCGATATGCCGCTCCCTTTATGCGGTTCCAATGTCGCTGGATCTCTCCCTTCTCCAGATGGAGGGTCTGATTTACCAGATTTATGCAATGCAGGAACAATTGAAAATCCAGTATGGTATGAATTTATTGCGTGTGAGTCTACAGTGACGCTTGAAATATGCCCAGGAACGTGTTCCATTGAGGGAACACTAGGAACAGGAATACAAGCCTCTATTGCTAGTGGATGTAGTAATGACACCTATGTAGTATGTGATGTAGACCCAAATGATATGTGTTTCGAATTGAGTGCATCTTCTTTTATCCCGGGGGAAACCTATTATTTAATTGTGGATGGATATAGTGGATCTGTTTGTGATTTTACCATCAATATAGTAGAAGGAGTATACGATGGGGTGTTTGATTTAAATGGAGACCAAAATCCTGAAATTTCACATACGCCAATAGATGAGTGTATGGAAGAAGGAGAACTTATAAATTTTAGTGTATCAGATTGTATTGTAACTGGCGGAACTTGTATTATACCAACCTTACTTTCAAGTGATTACGTGTGTTATGAATGGACATTTGATCCACCTACAGTGGCGATAACTCCTCCTGATAATCTATCAAGTATTGAAGTGGAATTCTTGGAAGAAGGAATATATACGGTAAGTGTTGAAAGAAAATTCCATCCTATACTTGAAGAATGTGGTCAAGGAACTTGTCCTGATCCTCTTGCTATAACCGTTGATATTAATTTCATAACGACCATCACAGAACCCACTCAATTTATTTGTCCCGGCGAGACGGTAAATATTTGTGGAAATCCAGTAGGAATAAATGGAACGTATGAATGTTTAGATGAGGATAGTTGCATTTTAACCATATCAGAAATTGAGTTTGTAGAGCAAGACGAACAAGACTTAGGGGTAATTTATTTGTGCCCTGATGAGTGTTATACACTAGAAGGTGTGGATTATTGTGAACGAGATATTTTTGAGATTCAAAGTGATTCGAATTGCGGTATACTTTACACTTTTGAGTTGAGAGATTTATTTATTGATATACAAGAGCCATCCTATCCTATATTAGATTGTTTCGGAGGGGAAGAACTGGTCAATATGACAGTAACAACCAATTATGAAAATGGATTGAGTTATTCGTTCATTGATGAAGATGGAGTAGAGATCTCTCAGGACTTTTTCGCTTTAATTTCTGAACCAGGTGATTACGTGTTTTATGTATTTTCAGAAGATTTTATAGAAACATGCATTGATTCTATTGAATTCACAATAGAGATAGACGATACACCTCCTATGTTTACGCTAGATGCAGAAGTGTTGACGTGCACAGAGAAAGAAGCATCTCTGACCATAAATGAAATAGATGAATTGATCAGTTTTGAATGGACGGGGCCTGCTGTACAAAATGGAACTCAGGAAACCGCCTTTGCAACAGAACCAGGATGGTATTATGTAGAAGGGATAGGAGCATCAGGTTGTGCAGGATATGATTCTATTGAAGTAGAAGAAGTGTTATTGCCTGCTGATATTTCGATTGACTTTGATAATCTTACCTGTGAATTGGCAATGACAACTTTACAAATCATAAGTGATGTAGTTATTGATTCTGTAGTATGGACTGGACCTGCGGATTATGCGTCTAAAGAACTTTCACCTATGGTGTCGGATACTGGAACGTATATTGCGCTCATGCATTCTACTAATGGATGCGATTATACGGAAATTATAAAGATTTTAGGATTTTATGATGAGCCAGAATTTAACGTTGAACAAAATGAATTATGGCTTTGTGATACAGAATCTTTGGTTCTTGGTTCTACGATTCTGTCAGGAAACGATGTGAGTTATGAATGGTCAACTAAAGAGGGAGAAATATCATCAGGAGTAAATAATTCAAGTGTGACAATAGGGTCCAATGGTACGTATTATCTAGAAGTAACAGATGGTGAAAACGGCTGTAGTTTTATCGATACATTTGTAGTCAATACAGATCCCAATGTACCATCTGGAATTGAATTTGAGCTCACTAATCCATCTTGTTTTGGAGTAAATGATGGCATAATAGAGATTGTAGAAATAGAAGGAGGAGTAGGTCCATTTGACTTTATACTAGATGAAACCATGACAAGTGAATCCGTCATTTCGAATTTATCGGCGAGTGCGTATGCGTTTACATTAATAGATGCGAATGGATGTGAGCTAGATAGAACAATCACGCTCGTTTCACCGGATGAATTATTAGCTGAAGTTGAAGGTCCTGAGGATGCAGTATTTGACGAATCTATTACGTTGACATCAATATATGATGCAACCGAAATCGATCTTGATGTTGTGAATTGGTATAATACTGCAGGAGAATTAATAGGTACAGGTGATATGGTTAATCACATCATGAAAATGAATGAGCTTTTCACCATGGAGCTAATCGATATAAATGGATGTATCGTAACACGAACCAAACCTGTTATCCTAGATACAGATTATGATTATTATCAGCCGAATACATTCACACCGAATGATGATGGTTTCAATGATTATTTTCGTATCTTTTCACAGAAAATACCAGGTGAGGTAAAAGAATTTGCTATTTATGATCGATGGGGAAATCGCGTATTCGCTCTTAAGGAACCAGTAACTTTACCGAATGACGACGATCAATGGGGATGGGATGGCACCATTAATGGACAACGCGCTTCACAAGGCGTTTACACCTATTTTGCCATCGTAGAAACACTTGGTGTGACCAAAGAATTAATAGGCAGCGTTACGTTGGTAAGATAGTGAAACAAAAACCACGAGTACTTTTTGGAATTCTCAACTGGGGATTAGGTCATGCTTCTAGATCTATTCCGATCATTCAATATTTGCAAGAAAAGGGATATGAAGTTATTGTTTGCTCCGATGGTTATGTTCTAGATTTTATTCGACAAGAAGTACAAGATGCAACTTTTGAGACTTTGCCAGGATACAACATGCATTATAAGCATCGATCGATGGCATTGAATATGATGCTACAAGCTCCAAAGCTTTACTATGTATACAGCAAAGAAAAAAAGACATTCAGAACATTAGAGAAAAAGTATACTCCAGATTTTTGTATTTCAGATAATCGATATGGATGCAATGCTAAATCAGCACCATCTTTTTTTATAAGCCATCAGTGGAATATTTTGGGTTCAACCCAAAGAAAACATGGGCTTGCTTCCAGAGTTAATCAGTATTTCATAAAGAAATTCAGTGCCCTGTTTGTTCCGGATGATCCTGTGTTGAATATAACAGGTTTGTTGACAATGGACATCGAACATAAGCAATATGATCTTGGCTTGCTCAGTCGATTTGAAAAAAAGCAAAGAAATACAGAGCATGTTACCTATCATTCAGTTGCTATTCTTTCTGGTCCTGAACCAAATAGAACTACATTTGAACATAAACTTATTGCTTTTTATAAAAGTCAACCAAAAGCGCGATTCGCTCTTATAAGAGGAACGGATAAAAAACTAGATATTGAAATTCCATCTCATGTTGACGTCTTTCACATAGTCGATAAAGATAAGATTCAAGAATTGGTTTATAAGTCGGAAATGGTGATTTGCCGTTCAGGCTATAGTTCCGTGATGGATTTTCTCATACTTGATCTTAAGCGTGTATTGTATGTACCGACAAGTGGCCAAACAGAGCAAGAGTATCTTGCCAAACGACTGCGTGTTTTTCATGGATATGAAAGTTTGAAAGAAGAAGATTGCAATGAGAATAATCTAGAGCGGATAACGGAAGACATTCGCAAATTGGAATCTACAGAACGTACGACTATTGAGCTAAATCCTCAGCATTTCAGAAAGATATTGGATCGTGCGTTGAGGGAATTAGTGTATAACGAATAAGAGTGTTATGTCTAGCTAGGTGATTACGAATAGAATAAAAATTCTATTAGGTGAATTGAATTTATTTTAGCAGGTAAATATTATAAACCCTCCATTCTATGGTTTGTATTGTTCAGCTACGTAATCACCCCAATCTGCAATAGACTGAATAATAGGAATTAAGGTTTGTCCAAAAGGAGTTAAAGAATATTCAACCTTTAAAGGTGGTTTTGATGTATATACTTTTCTGTTGATTAAGCCATCTTCTTCTAATGCTTTAAGTTGCAAACTTAATGTTCTTTCGGTTACAGTTGGCATTGATTTTCGAAGTTCATTATATCGAAGTGTTTTATGCATGAGATGAAATATGATGACTGTTTTCCATTTCCCTCCTATTATTCCCATCGTCAAACTAGCACAACAAGGGTATTCTTTATTTTTGAATCTAAGTGTTTGTACAATTTTTTTCTTCATTTTAGTATACTATCCTTTTTGACCGTTATTGCAAAGGTAAATTACTATACTTAGTTTTGCAACTATAAAAAATATAGTATTAAATGAAGATGAAAGCAATGGCTGTTAAATCCTATGGTGAGGCAGCAATTTTTGAAGAGGTTGAAATGCAATTACCACAGATTAGTGCAGATCAAGTTCTTATTAAGATAGCCGCATCCAGTGTAAATACTGTTGATACAATGATTAAGAGAATGGGGAAAGAACTTGCTTTTTCTCCATCAACTCCAGCAATTCTTGGTATGGATGTAGCTGGTGAAATAGTTGAAATAGGATCGAATATCAATCAGTATTCTATAGGAGATGAAGTGTATGGTTGTGTAGGAGGTTTGTCAGATTTGCAAGGGACTTCAGCAGAGTTTGTTGCCGTTGATTATAGGTTGATTGCTCATAAACCAACCAATTTATCAATGACAGAGGCAGCTGCACTGCCTTTAGTAGGTATTACCGCTTATGAAGGATTAACACGAGCTCATATTAAGAAGGGACAAAAAGTACTTATACATGGTGGTACAGGAGGCGTGGGACATGTAGCGGTTCAATTAGCACAATATTTTGGTGCAGATGTTTATGCTACAGTAGGTGGAGAAAAACAAATGGGAATTGTGGAAAATTATGGTGCTATAGGTATAAATTACAAAACTGAAAAGGTTGAAGATTATGTAAAAATGTACACCAACAACAAAGGATTTGATGTCGTTTTTGATTCTGTAGGTGGTTTAAATATGCTCAAATCTTTCGAAGCAGCATCATTGAATGGTCACGTCGCTACAACCGTTTCGCTTTGTGATATAGATTTATCCTTGATGCACTTCAAAGGTCTTTCTTTACACGTAGTTTTTATGTTAATTCCTATGTTGCATAATTTTAAAAGAGAACAATATATGAATACATTAAGTATACTTAGTAGAATTGCAGAAGCAGGTAAACTAAAGCCTTTATTAGACCAGCAACAGTTTACTATTGAACAAATTAATGAAGCTTACCAAAAATTGGCAGATAAAAAAGCAATTGGTAAGATTGTCATGCAACATTAAATGATATGCAATTTATCACTTACATATTCGCGACACTTTGCGTTTTCATTGCATGTTTTTCTTGCGGTGAACAGTTGGAAAAAGAAAACGAAACATCATTATTAACCATTCCTACGATACAGAACCCAACTAATTCTGTGCTTTTGAGCTCTGAAATTAAATGGGAAAAGTTAAATCCAGCTAGAGGAGATAAAAGTCCTGAAGCAGGAACCATTTGGGGAGATCGAAATGGAACAGAGGCAACAGGGTTTTTAGCAAAGTTTAAGGATGGTTTTTCTTCTCCTCCTCATATTCATAACGTGACATACAGAGCTTTTGTAATCCAAGGATTGATTCATAATGATGATGCAAAAGCGGAGAAAATGTGGATGGGAAAAGGAAGTTATTGGACGCAGCCTCAAGGTCAATCTCATATTACAGCTTCACAAGGTGAAAGTATTGCATTGGTGGAAATTGATCAAGGCCCCTATTTAGTAAAACCTGTTGAACAGGCTTATGAAAAGGGTGAAAAACCTATAAATATAGATGCTTCCAATATAGTATGGCTCAATGGAAAACAGTTAGAATGGATTGATGACGAAGGTCAAGTGGAAGTGAGCGTTCTTGATATTTCTTCTGATTTTACAAGATATGCTGTTAAGTTGCCTTCATCCTTTATCGGCAAAATTATTACCGAAGGTTCAGTATTTCATGCAGTTGTTGCCGATGGTGCTTTACAGTACAAGCTGCCTCAAAATCATAAAATTAAATCATTAAATAAAGGTAGTTCGTTTCATTCAACGGCAAAAGCTGTCCATACAATTACGGACACTTCAGAAAAAGCGCTCTTGTATATTAAAACAAATGGAAAAATCACAATCAAATAAAATGAAAACAATTCTCATCACTGGAAGTACAGATGGTATAGGCAAAGTAACAGCGTTGAAACTTGCTAAAGAAGGACATGTTATTCTTCTACATGGAAGAAATCAAAACAAACTAGACCATGTAATAACGGAAATTCAAGAACTAACGGGAAATGATACGGTTAACGGAATTGTTGCTGATCTTTCTGATTTCAATCAAATCAAAAAAATGATTGATCTCCTTCGAGATAAGGTTTCAACAATCGATGTTTTAATTAATAATGCGGGAGTATTCAAAAGTAATATCCTTCACAATAAGAATGGACTTGATATGCGGTTAGCAGTAAATTATTTCGCACCATATATCCTTACAAATGGCGTGCTGCCTTTACTTGAGGCTAGTCCCAATGCTCGGGTTGTTAATTTGAGTTCAGCTGCTCAAGCTCCTGTTTCATTTGATGTACTTCAAGGGAATCAAGTCGTCTCTGAGCAAAATGCCTATGCTCAAAGCAAATTAGCACTTACTATGTGGAGTTTTTACTTTGCTCAGCAACATAAAAATATCAATACAATTGCCGTAAATCCTGGTTCTTTATTAAATACGAAAATGGTGCAAGAAGCCTATGGACAACATTGGGACTCTGTAGATAAAGGCGCTACTATTTTATTCAATATCGCACTATCAGACGATTATGAGACTAAAAGCGGACAATATTTTGATAACGATTTAGGCTCATTTAATCGAGCACATCAAGAGGCCTATAATGCTGAGAAAATCCAACAATTAATCTCCGAAACAGAACGCATAATTAAGACTTTATGAGTGCACTAAGTAAACTTGTAACAAAAGGGAAATTAACTCTTGGGCTTGTATTTCCTCTGGAGTCCTATCAAGGCTCAATCCCTACAATGAAAAATCAAGAGCGACTCGCTAAAAAATCAGAGGAATTGGGCTTCAAAGCATTATGGTTCAGAGATGTTCCGTTCAATGATCCTTCCTTTGGTGATGCAGGTCAACTGTATGATCCATGGATTTATATGACACATATCATGAATCATACGACTGCAATCGCACTTGGTTCCGCAAGTATCATTTTACCTTTGCGACATCCAGTCCATGTTGTAAAGTCAATGAACAGCCTGCAAATCTTATCGAATGATCGGTTGATACTAGGTGTTGCATCTGGGGATCGTCCCGTTGAATATCCAGCGTTTAATCACAACTTAGAAAAGAAGTCAGAATTATTTAGAGACAGTTTTACCTACATAAAAGCACTTCAAACAGACTTTCCCACATATGATTCAGCACACTATGGAACTACGAACGGTACAATAGATTTACTCCCAAAATACAGGAAAAAGACTCCGATGCTAGTCACAGGTCATTCCGGCCAATCTTTAGAATGGATAGCTAAACATTCCGATGGATGGTTGTATTATCCAAGAGATCTCACTACACTTCAGATTATTTTAAAGCGCTGGGAAACTGCACTTGCTCAAGTTCAATCTGAATGGAAACCATTCATGCAATCCTTATACGTGGATATAACGAAAGATTCTAAAGCGCATCCCACTCCTCTGCATTTAGGGTTTAAATCTGGCACGGATTATTTAATTTCTTTTCTTAAACGATTAGAATCCTATGGCGTACATCACGTCATATTGAATCTAAAATATGGATCACGTCCTGCTGAAGAACTTATAGAAGTAATAGGAGAAGAGGTGCTGCCACACTTCATGTAATCTACCTTGAT
>JAHDGD010000265.1 GCA_020627825.1 Saprospiraceae bacterium | reverse complement strand
ATGGAGATGCTTTGCATATTGCCGTATATAAGGCATTCGAAAAAATGAATGAATCAAAATAAAAATTGAAAATAATACAAACACAGAATGTTGACGCTATCTTCGATAGTTACCCTAAAGAGATAAAAAAGGAAATGATTTTTCTCCGAGAATTAGTTTTTAGTTGTGGTAAAAAGTTGAAGTTAACGAAACTGGAAGAAACTTTAAAATGGGGCGAGCCTAGCTATATTGCAAAATATGGTAGTACATTAAGAATGGACTGGAAAGAAAAAACACCCAACCAATATGCACTTTATTTTAGTTGCAACTCCTCTTTAATTCCTACATTCAAATCGATATTTGGAAATGCCTTACATTATGAGGGAAATAGAGCCATTATTTTTAATATAAATGAACCATTACCCAAAGAAATTATAGCGCAATGTATAACATGTGCCTTGCAATACCATCTTTTAAAAAAAGACCCCTTTTTAGGGTTAATCTAAAATTCTATTGCTTTACAAATACTTGGTTCATTTGAATGCCTTCGCCAACAATTTGAATAACGTACATGCCCTTTTCTAATGATGCACTAGAAAAATGAATATCGTGTTCACCCATATTAAAAAATTCACCTTTTCGTAAGGAACGAATATATTGACCTTTCATATCGTACATTCGAATATCCAATGCTTGGCCTTTTTCAATTTTGAAACGTGCCAATGCATAATCTTGAACGGGATTTGGACGTATGGGATACATTCCATTCGGTATATCTTTTAAATCTACTGTTGAAACAGGATCTGATTCAAAAACAACGTCTTCATCTCCATCTTGATACACTACATACCCTATCGGTAAATAATACATTTCATCTTCTGTACCTTCACCCCACGTGACAAATTCTGGCGGATTATTGGGATTATTAGGATTCGCTGAAGTATTATCATATCCTGCAACAGCATGGATAACTGTTCCTGCTGGCGCTACATGATATTGATCAAAATAAAACGATCCTTGCCAATTGAAATCCCAATCAGGAATGTGAATCAAATTCACTATTTCTCCATCTGGTTTTTCCATCCATACTTCCCATTTCGTTCCTAGTAAATGCATATGAGGTGCAATGTTTACTAGACTAACATCTATGGGAACTGTGTAGGTCCCATGAAATGTTTTCTCTACATTCGGAAAAATAAAGAACTGCTCCCCTATTACTTGTTGGAAAGGAAGCATGATGTGATTATTTAATTCTCGTTCCCACATTTCTTCATCTTCATCCATAAAAAAGATGTTGATGGAAGATTGATCACTCTCGTCAATTGGCCAAGGAGCATAGTGAATTTGTACAACTAGATCGGCACCGGCTTGCAATACTTGCCCCACTCCATCTGGATATCGAACAGGTTTTTGCCCTGGAACGTATCCTGGAAATTGCTTTTGCGTTAAGATTCCACCTGGATCGCCATCATTGAAACTCCCAAAACCACTAAATCCATACTCAGGAGTTGCTTCATCTTTTGCAGCAGCTATTCCCTCCGTGTCCTCAAAAATTAATGCATGATGTACAATTTTCGAATTTCCAGGACGAAATTCTACCGCTTTTACAACACGATCTTCTAGTAATCCTGTAGGTAAAACAAAGTAACGATAGTCGTCTTGATTATTTCCCTCATGCAACCAAGCTTCTTCCATCTCTAGTACTAGGTCTGGCTCCCCCAAAACAGAACCATCGGGAAAATCTGGAAATGGTGGAGTATCATCCGGATTGCCTTCTGGCATACCTTCATTTACCCACTCTTCAATTTTATCTTTCTCTGCTTGTGAAAGCACATTTTCTTCTAAAAATGTTGAATAATTGGGATCAGCTTTCCATGGAGGCATGATGTTATTGGATGTAACATAAGAGATCATATTCCCCCATGCCTTTACTTCTTGATAATTCGTTAAGTTCATAGGACCAATCTCCCCTGGTCGGTGGCAAGTCGAACAATGTGTGTAGATGATTTCTGCAATATCCGAGGCATACGTTACCTGAGCACTTACAGATGTTCCCATCCAACATAACAATACTAAATAAGCTACTTTTTTCATTTCATTCCATTTAAAATACATCCAATTGCTTGTGTTTCTTTTGTTTCAATTTCAACATGTAAGCTGATAGCTTCCAAAGCTTTTCTTAGATCAAAAGAAGTAATGACACGACGACGTGATCCTACTTTATCATAAGAATTATCTATTCTACCCGTATACAAGATCTCTTTATTTATTTCATCATATACAACAACCTGAGGCGCAATAGTTGCTCCATAAAAAGCCAACTTCTTGTGCTTATAATCTGTTATCGCATCCATTTTTAATTGGTATTGGTGCATAAATGAATCCATTTCTGTCAAACTTGTTGTGGGACTTGGAAAATAGGCTTTAAATATAAACCCTTCGCTTTTGTACGTGTCATAAACTCTATTTATTTCACCTGTAATATTTTGACTAATACGGCATTCATCTAGTAAAAAGAAATTTACACTGATGCTATCAGAATAACTTTGGGTCCACCCAAAAGAACATAAAAAAGAACAAAAGAAGACAGTAAAAAATATCCGCATGAACATATTGAATTTCTATAAAGTAACGAATAATGTATTAGTATACGTTTCTTTAGACTAAAAAAATAAAAGAAAGTTTAATACCATTTACTATCTAAATAAAAGGTATGAAAATTACCACGAACTAAAAAAACTTTATGTTCCTCATTATATTTTTTGGGCTCGAGCCCAAAATAAAAAACGCTATTTCCTTTTTCCGTAGTGATCATGCAATCCTATTCCATTCATAATTTTGGGGATACTTTTATTGATCCGATCATATCGAGTCTTTGCTTGTTTTGCTTGAGTAAAATAAATAAGATAGCCTCTTTTTCTTCCCGGAGTTAATGATTCAAATGCCATTTCAAAACCAGCATCATGTTCAAAAATGTCCTTTAATTCTGCTGGATATGGTTCTAAATCTGTAGAAAATTGCACTTGTTTACCAAGACGTTCGTTCTCGATTGCTTGATTAATGAAATCTAGTATATGAAGCTCCACTTTTTTAATTTCTGTTAACGAGTGAAATTTCAAAAGTCGAGCAGATTGAGTTCTCGGTCCTGGCTTACTTAACAGACCAGAAGGATCATCGAGCAATACCCCTTTAAAAAAACTTATGGCACAATATTTTTTAAAAGCACTTATAGAAACTACATTTTTGTTTCTATATGTGTAACAAGGTACTCCCCACTTGCATGCTTCATCCAATTCGGTTTGCACCAATAGTTCTCTTAAATACATAAGTTCCATATGAAAAGCGTGCACTTTACAATCAGGAGTTCCTCCCAAAGGGCATCTTTCACACCCATTGCTAAAATAATTTTCAATTGTTTGATTCATTATCAACACATTAAACTGATAGCCAAAATAAAATATGCAACTAAATATAAGATCTCAATACGAATCAAGACAAAATTCAGAAATGTTTTCTTAAAGTGAAAAAGAAAATTCTTA
>JAHDGD010000058.1 GCA_020627825.1 Saprospiraceae bacterium | reverse complement strand
TTACTGAAAAGCTGAAGCAATAGGTTTTTTGGGCTCAAGCCCAAAAAATAAAATTGTATTATGTATTCAAGATAGCAGCTGCGTAATTTGCCCAGCTCATATCTTTTGTTTTTTCAGCAACATGATCTGGATTCAATGGACTATCTAGAAATTTTTCCATTACCCTAGCCATATCATCGGTATTCTCGGCTTCCGCCAAAAGTCCATTATATCCATCGTCTATTGTTTCAGGAAAATGTCCAACTTTAGTCGCCAGTAAAGGTTTTTTGAAATTATATGATAAGGATTCAATCCCACTTGGTGTTGCGTATTCATAAAACAACACAACGGCATCACTCACTTGAAAATAGGATGGTAAATCTTCATTGGGGATAAAAGTATTGACAACCATAGTCCTATCTTCTAAGCCATATTTTTTTATAAGTTCTAATGGCCTGTAATCTCCTTCGTCGTCCTTCTTTTTCAAAAATGCACCCTTTGCAATTCCGAATAGAAAAGACTTGATTTTATTCTTTAGTTTAGACTTATCCACGGTATTCCAAAAGGATTCTCCGCAAATCAATAGACTTACATCATCGCGTTTTTTTGCAACTTTTGCGAAAGCTTCAATTGCAAAATGAAGACCTTTATATTTTCGAATGAAACCAAAAAATAGAAAGACATTTTTTGCTAGCTTATTTTCTTTTTTAAAAGCTGTTATATCAAATGAGGGATCAGGTTTAAACAGATCATAAATGGGATGATATAGCTTGATCACTGTTTTATCTGCTATTCGCTCGCCTGTTGTATTATAAACATGTCTTCGATCAAATAATTCATCAAGTTCATCTTTTGTTTTTAGTGCGTGGACAATGTAGTGATCCGCATATTTTATTCCGAATTTAGTGAATTTATGATCTAAACTTGAACCTTCTTTTTGAATAACAAAATGTAAATCGAAAAGAACTTCAATATCTTTATGTTTACGTAGTCTTTTAGCAATTCTTCCTAATGGAATACCCTGGATGGCAATTGCCCATTGGAAAATTACAATGTCAGGATTAAGTTGTGCAATATAGTCTGCTGTTGCCTTCCAGCTAAAAGGATTATTGTAATTCGTGACATACTTTACCTGAATGTTCGTCCCTTCTAAAAGATCTGTTTTACTGCTTTTGTCAACAAATTCACGCGGGACAATCGCAGGATATTGAACAGTCCAACTTACAATATGAACTTCACAATCTCCTCTCGCATCAAGAGCTTTAGCTAATGATGTGTTGTAATTAGAAATTCCTCCTTTGAATTTAGGACCTGGACCGAAGCAAATTATTTTTCTCATGTTATCGAAGCTTCAATTAAGCATTTTTTTCTCTTGCCAAAGCTGCTTCATACATGCGTTTCATTCCTTCTTCCATAGAAATCTTAGCTTTCCAGCCTAACTTATTAGCAACATAATCCATATTGCTATAGCGTGAATGAACACCAACTGGTTTATCAAGTAAACACTTAATCTCAGGTTTGTATCCTGCAATATCAGTCAGCACATCAATGATTTCCAGAAAGGAAGTTAGTCTTCCCATGCCTATGTTAATGGCAGAACCATCCGTAATGTGATCCATTGCTAACAAAATGCAATCCATTACATCTTCTATATGGACAAAATCACGACCTTGTTTACCTGTTCCCCATACCGTCATCGGTTCTTCTCTTCTAGCTACACGTTGTGCAATAGCAGGAATAGGGTAGGTAAGATCTTGATCTTCTCCATAGCCACTGAATGGACGGATGCATAAGACACTTACATCATAATATTCTGAAGCTATTTTAGCTAAATATTCTCCTGTTAATTTCGACCAACCATATGTCATATCAGGTTGTCCCATATTATTGAAATCGATGTCGGATTCACTAAGGGCTATACTGTGTGACTCGGTCTGTAAATTGATAGGATAAGCAGCACTTGATGAAGGATATAATGCTCTGCCGGGTTTATGACGACAGATCCAATAGAAAAATTCAGCGTCGATGGCTAAATCTTGTGCTACCATCATAGGATCTCCGTCAATCACAGCTCGTCCCCCTACAATGGCTGCAAAATGAAAAACATCACTGAATTTGTCAAACTCAAATCCATACTCATTTTGCATGAATCGGTCGTCAGCAGTTAACTTTCGCAAAACATTTCGAAAATCGTCTTCTATGAAATACAATCTTTTATCTTCTCCGAAAATTTCCATGTCCTTTAGGTCGCCTGACTTTTTCACAGGTAACCATTCGGAAGGATGTTTTCCTACTAGTAAATTGTCAATGAATATAATGGTGTCATTTGTTGTTTTATACAAGCGTTTTACCATGTTTCTTCCTACAAAACCACAACCTCCAGAAATAAGATGAAATTTCATTAAATGCATTTAATATTATGAAAAAATATTATATGGCAAATGTATAAAAATTATAAGAACTATGGGTTGCAATCATTCAGAATTAAGCGCAACACCATATACGATACTCCATGTTCGATGATCGAAAAAGATTAGACTCTTTCTTCTACATGATACTTGTTTCTTCCAGGAGAATTTCTTGATATTAACTCACCTAAGAATCCAGCCAAAAACAACATGGTACCTAGCATAATACACATCAATGAAATATAGAAAAATGGATTGTCAGTAACTAGAATTTTGGGGACACCCATTCGTAAAGAAAGTAATTTTACAACGCCTATGTAAATAGCACTCATCGTACCAATACCAAAAAGTAACGTACCCATTGCACCAAAAAAGTGCATCGGTCTTTTTCCAAATTTTCCAATAAAAAAGATAGATAATAAATCTAGAAAACCATTGATAAATCTGGACAGCCCAAATTTTGTTGTACCATATTTCCGAGCTTGATGCTGTACGGCTTTTTCACCTATTTTAGTAAACCCAGCCCATTTAGCAATAACAGGAACATAGCGATGCATTTCTCCGTATACCTCTATACTTTTAACCACATTTTTCGTGTAAGCTTTCAATCCACAATTAAAATCATTCAACTTGATTCCACTCATTTTTCGAGTGGCGGCATTGAAGAGTTTTGTTGGGATTGTTTTTGTTAAAGGATCATATCGTTTTTGTTTCCATCCACTTACAAGGTCAAACTTATCTTCTGTTATCATGCGATATAGCTCAGGAATTTCATCAGGCGAATCCTGTAAGTCTGCATCCATTGTTATGATGACCTCGCCGTTACATTCAAGAAAAGCTTGATTTAAAGCTGCGGACTTTCCATAATTTCTTCGAAATTTGATCCCTCGGACGCACTCATTTTTTTGGGTTAAACCCAAAATAACTTCCCAGCTATTATCGGTACTTCCATCGTCAACAAATACGATTTCATAGCTGTATTTGTTTTCGTTCATTATCCTTACAATCCAGTCGTGTAATTCTGGAAGAGACTCTTCTTCATTTAGTAGTGGAATAACTACTGATATGTCCATATTAATCTAGGTTTTTTTAACGACGGCGGCAGTGATTAATGAAACGATAGCACATGGGAAAATCAAGCTAAAAAGGATACCTAATACAAATTGACCTATCCCCATCTCGAAATCCTGATTTAATGCTTCTTCTTTGGCTTTATCAAAATCTTCACCTTTCATATTAAGAAGCTCAGCCATTTTATCAAATCCTTCAATTGCTTTTTGCTTCGCATTTTCTATTGTCATTTCTCGATATTCAGTATCTACTTTTAAATGAACAAAAGTAACAACCGAATATAATATAAAGCCTAGCGCTATCGTAGCAAATCCACCTGCAAAAGCTTCTCCAAATGATATTGTTCCTCCTTTATCCGTTTTATCAGATTTTATGGTTCTATAGATGAAAAATACACCCAAACCAATAGTAAGCAATAAACTAATAGCTACATTCATGTTTAACTCTGGGTTTATGAAGTAGAATAAAACATAAAAGAAAGTGAGTGAAGCAGCGAGTAATAGTCCGTTTTTTAGTATCGTATTCATTTCAAAAGATTTTAGTTGATCGTCAAGTGATTTCCATTTATTGTGGCCAACACTTTACCTTGTAATAGAGTCCCAATATACGGATTGTTTTTGGACTTTGAATGAATATTCGACAAGTTCAACTCATTCTCCAATGAAGGATCGAAAATACAAAGATCTGCATCAGCTCCTTCCTCTATTTTTGGCGGGCTTATGCCCAAAATTCTTCTAGGTCCGTATGCTAATTTATCAACTATACAATTTATGCCTAGTTCTTCGAGTAGATGAGTGGTAAGTGTCGAAAAGACAGTGTCTATCGTACTTGCACCAAATGAAGATCTAAAAAATTCCAAATCTTTATGTTCAGGGTCGACTGGTCTATGGTTGCTTACAATAGCATCAATTACGCCAGTTTTAATCGCTTTTATAAGAGCATCTCGATCTTCCGAAGATCGTATGGGTGGAAGGACTTTAAGAAGTGGATTAAATGATTCTAATTCTTCTACACTATGGATTAAATTCATTGCAGCTGCAGTAGTAAATACAGAGGTGTCTTCCGCTTTTTTTCTCGATTTTTTAAGAATACTACAAGATGCTTTTGAACTGATATTGTGAAAGCAAATGGATGAATTGCTATACTGAACAAGATCTAGATCTCTCTTCAACATGATGGTTTCTGCTTGTACAGGTATTCCTGGAAGACCTAGTTGAACAGATGTTGAAGATTCATGAATCATGTGATTCGCTTGCAATGCATTTTCCCTAGGTTGTTGGATAATTAAGCCGTTGAACGTTTTTACATATTCCAGTGCCCTTAAAGTCAGTCCAGTATCTTGAATGCTTTTGTGTCCATCACTAAATGCGATTGCCCCAAAATGATGCATGTCAATTAATTCAGCAATATTTTCTCCTTTTATCCCTTTGCTCACTGCACCTATAGGTAAAATATTGACTTTTTTATTGCTAAATGCTTCTTTAAGAAATCGAACAGCTGACTTATTGTCTGTAGGTGGATTCAGATTGGGAAATGGAGCAAGATGTGTATATCCTCCTTTGCTCGCAGCATTGCTAATGTGTTCAATAGTTTCTCTTTCTTCATATCCAGGTTCTCCAATAAATGTCCCTATATCTAAAAAACCAGGACAAACATGCACATTTTTAGAGGTTAAGGTTTTTGCTTTATCGTCTTCTATTACTTTGGCAATTTTACTGATACGACCTTTTTCGATGAGAATATCTCTTCTTTGACTGGTTTTATCAGGTGTGACAATTTTAGCTTTTTTGATGAGAAATCTCATAGATTTTCTTTTTCTAATTTTTCAAGAATCGAATAAAAAGTTGTTCTAACAGCAAAAATAATAAACAGGCTAAAAGAAAGTATCTCCATAAACTTTTTCCTGTGGTATTTTCAGAAATTAATTGTGTGAAGTTTGATTGTAAGGCATTATCAAAAATATTGAAAGATGCTCCATAGCTGTTTTTTAATTCTTCAACTGTGTAGTAATCGGAAAGAGATTCTCTTTTATCGTAATTAAATGCAAAAGTTTCCTTTACTTCTTGATCCAAAGTTAGGTCATAGAAACCTGCTTCTTTTATTTGATCACCAACATCAAGCATTAGTTCATTTCCTCGATTAAATTGTCCTGGTATGAAAACAATAGGACCTTCTAGTGTGAAATTTTCATCTTGTGACGTTTTCTTTTCTTGTGTAAAAAGAACTCGATCTTTGTTGATGGTGTAAGCTAACTTTCCAGCAGATGCTGTGCTTAAAGCCATTTTATAAACCATAGGGACAAAGATTTCGGCATTGTTGACTAAGTCATTGTCTTTGGATGATAAGGAAGATGCAGATAAATAGACATATCCATTTTGATATCTATTTTTCACTAAATACTCAGATCCATCTTTATAAGTTAATAGAGGAATTCTAGGAGTTGTTGAAAATGTATTCAAGGTATAATGACCCGTTGTTGTAGGCAATCTTAAGTTCGCCGCTTGCCTTGACTCAAAAACTCCATCGAAAACAAATTCATTTTTATTAATCGTCTTTACTTCATTGTTCTCTTTCAAAAACTTGCCAAGTGTACTCGATTTCAACGTGGCTAATAAACCATTGTAAGAGGTTTTGTCGGCAGAGGATGAAGGGAATATCAATACATTTCCACCTTCTTCGACGTATTGTTTCAATTCATTGGCCATTCCAGATGATATCTGTATAAGATCATTTAATAAAATGAGATCGTAAGAACTGAAATTATCGTATCTCACCGCATTCACTGAAGCGTTACTAAGTTTGAAAAAAGGGAGTGACTTGAAGGCAGCATCTACATATTTATTGGAGCCAGATTGATTAATAGACAATACATTGACTTCTTCATTTACGTAAAAGCTCATATAATATTGATCATCGAAAACAATGGGGAAGTCCGTAATTTTCAAACTAGCCTTTTGCCAACCTCTGTTTGAAGGAGTGAAGGAGGCTTCAACTAACAAGGATGCATTAGCTTCGATATCATAACTGCCAACCGGTGTTTCTCTTCCGTCAAGATTCATGGTAAGTCTGATATTTTCTGCCTTTTCACCTGAATGATTTCTTAGTCGAATTGTTACATCATTCGCTTGATTTAAAATGGCTACTCCACTTTTCATGTAAACGGAATCAATACTAACATTCGATTCTTTTACTGCTTGTAAAGGGACAAGGCTGACATTCAATGTCGTGTCATTCTGAATATCAGAAGCAATGTTTTTTTGAAAATCACTAATCAAATAAATAAATTTATTGTCAAAGGCTTCTGTTTTCATCGCTTGCTTAGAACGGTCAATTACTCTTGTTAAAGCTCTTGTTGACGGGCTTTTTTCTATTTCATCTATCAAACCTCTAGCTTCTTCTTTTGAGACAAATCGTTGGTGTTTGCCTTCAAAGTCTGCAGTCAAGATCTGAATTTTATCCGTTTCGCTATAGGCTTCTATAATTTCAATCGCCTTTTTCTTAGCACGTTGCAATAAAGATTCATTATCTGCTTCCGCGCTCATCGAAAATGAATTATCAATATAAATGGAAATGCCTTTTGTTCCACTTTTTATTGCTTTCTCAGTTGAAAGGAAGGGCTGGGCGAATGCCAAAATAAGACAAGCTATTGCAAGAAGTCTCATCAAAAGAATGAGTAAATTTTTCAGCTTATTACGGGAGCTTGTTTCTTGCTTTATTTCTTGGAGAAACTTTACATTTGAAAAATATACTTTTTTAAACCGTCTAAAGTAGAACAGGTGGATAATAATAGGTATAATCAATAAAGTTAGTGCCCACAGGAGCCCAGGAAATACAAATTGCATAGTCGCAAAAGTAGAATTTTTAATAAGGAGTGCTATATAAAGAAAGCTTAATTTTCAGTTAAGATGTTTATTGTTTCAACTGGTATGAATATTCCATTAATTCTTAATAACCTGAGGTCGGGATTAATTGCGAAAGCAAAAATTAAAGCAAACGCTTTATTCAAGGCGTTTTGTTGAAAATGTGGCGAGCCACATTGAAATAAAACAACGCAAAAGAAAGTGGAATGCTTTGATTTTCCTTAAACCCGCATTATGCAAAAGAAAATCTATTATGACCTAAACTGCCTTTGAAATAAAAGCTACGCCAACTTTTGCTCACTCACCATAGTGGTGACTATGATTCATTCACAAAAGTTGTTATTTCTTCGGCATTTCAGGTCTCATCACGAAGTTCTATTACATAATGCGGGTTAAAGTCGATATGATTCATTGACACTCCTGTGCATACAGTACAATCAATTGCAAGCTAGTAATCCCGAACTCAGGTTAATACCATTTAATTTTTAAAATGTTTATGCTACATTGAAATTGCAAAAAGGTAAGTGCATAAGTATTCTCGATAAAAGCATTTAATTTCTTATTGCTGAACTTGATTAAGAAAAATATAGATTTTTTTAGACGTATCATTCGTCCGTAAAATATTGAAAATGTGTTCTTTGAAGTTTGGAAATAGAGGAATTTGCTATGAAAAGTAAAAAACTTTACATAATTTGTACTAAAGTTAATGGTGAATTCGTCAATAAGACAATTAATGGCGTTTGATCCATTAAAACTCGTCATGTTTTACTTCCCCTCCTATAAGACATTTAGAAAGCATCTCATTCAATTAAATTGAATGCATAACTAATTTATCTACCTAATAAAATTATTAAATATGAAAAGTTTAATTGCAGTACTTGGGTTAAGTATCTGTTTTATTTGGGCTTGTGACCCGAATAAGAAAAGTAAAGAACAAGAAGTTTCTACAACAGAAATAGAACAAATGGAATCTCAGAATGCTGAAATGAATTCTTTGAATAAAGAAATAGAAGATGACATTAAAGATTTAGACGGGATTTTAGAAGATCTAGATAATTAATTTATTTACAAACAATATTAAAATATAGTAAGAATGCAAACGACAATAAAACAATTCATGGGAAGAGCATTGTTATTTTTTGCGATGATTCTTTTTGCAGGGACTCTTAGTGCACAGGGAAAATCTCAAGAAAAAGGAAAAGGTAAGGTTAAAGAAAAGATGGAACAAGTTGAAGAATCCGTAGAAGATGCAGCTACTGAAATAAGAGGAAAAGGAAAAGCAAAAAAAGCTGAAAAAGCTGCTAATGGAAAAGGAGCTAAAGGAAAAGGGAAGAATAAAAAAGACGCCGAAGAAATGAGTGAAAAGGGAAAAGAAATGAGTGAAAAAGGGAAAGGAAAAAAAGGTGAAAAGATGAAAGGTAAATCCGATGATCTTGATGAAGAAGTAGGAAAAGGAAAAGATAAAGAGAAAAAGATGAAAGAGGCAAAAGAGAATAAAGGCAAGGGGAATGCTTATGGCAAAAATAAAGGGGAACTAGAAGGTAAAGAATTTGGGAAGGCAAGAGCTGAAGCTGCTAAAAAGGAGAATAAGAAAAGTAAAGAAAAATTAAAAGATACAGCTGATAAGGGATCTTCAAAAGTTAAAGAGGCAAAAGATAAAGTAAAAAATGCCAAGGATAAGATTAAGAAAGAGAAAGAAGAAGGCAAGATTACAGATAAAGAATATGAAGAAAAAACTAAAAAAATACTAGAGGCGGAGGAAAAGATAAAAAGCCTCGAATCAAAATTGAAGAATGCTAAAAAAGATACAGATTCTTAATATTGAATGGCACTTTAAAGCTACAAAGTCAAGCTGAACCTAAATTGATGATAGTTTAAGTTTGGAAGAAACCAGAATAATAGGGCATGAATTCTTGTCATCAGAAACACATATTGTGTGTTGCCTTGTGGTGATTAAATAAATTCAATTGAATCTTTAAGCAACTCAGTTGGTCTTTTTATATAAATGAGACAAGTTGAGTTGCTTTTTTCGTTAAATTAATCCGAATTATGCATAGAAAATCTATTATGCCCTAAACTGCCATTGATTAAAAAGTTACGTTAATTTTTGTTCACTCACTTTAGTGGTGATTATGATTCATTTACAAAAGTCGTTATTTCTTTGGCATTTCAGGTTTCATCACGAAGTTCAATTACAAAATGCAAGTTAAACTTGAAATTCCCTTGCTTTTAAAAAGATGACTGTATTCAAAAGGTAAAGTTTATCTTTGCGGCTATTAAGGAGAATCAATTGAAGTACAAGCTAAAAGAAATATATTACACGCTGCAAGGCGAAGGCACTTATACAGGACATGCTGCTGTATTTGCTCGATTTACAGGATGTAATCTATGGTCAGGAAGAGAAGAAGATCGTCATAAAGCCATTTGTCAATTTTGCGATACAGATTTTGTTGGCACAGATGGTGAAAATGGAGGAAAATATACAGCAAAAGAACTGGTCAAAACAATACGTTCCTTATGGCCTTCTGAAGATCAGTGCTTTGTCGTTTTTACTGGAGGTGAACCAGGTTTGCAACTCGATGATGTTCTTGTCAATGAACTTCATGATCAAAACTGCTATATTGCTATAGAAACAAATGGAACAGTTTTGTTGCCTGAACGTATCGATTGGATATGTGTAAGCCCGAAAGCCAATTCAGACATATTGATTCGAAAAGGGAATGAGCTAAAGTTAGTGTATCCACAGAAAGGTATGATGCCTTCAGATTGTGCTTCATGGGATTTTGATCATTTTTATATACAACCTATGGATTCAGCGGCTGTAGAAGATTATACAAAGCAAGCAATAAAATTCATACGGGCTAATCCACAATGGAAATTATCCATACAAACACATAAGATTCTGGGAATTTTGTAACTTTTACAGATGATAAAGGAAAACATTAAGGTAAGAATAAAAGAACATAATGAATTGATGCACATTATTTTAAAAGATGATGCAATCCTTCATGTTATGGATGAAGTTATTCATCATTTGGTTACTATTTTTAAGAATGGAGGACGATTATTGCTGTGCGGAAATGGAGGGTCTGCTGCTGATGCCCAACATTTAGCTGCTGAATTTTCAGGAAGATTTGCTATGGATAGAAAACCACTTGACGCAGAGGCATTGCATGTCAATACGTCTTATATTACAGCAGTAGGTAATGATTACAATTTCGATGTTATATACGAAAGGGCTCTTGAAGCAAAAGGACGAAAAGGAGATATGCTGTTTGCTTTTTCTACCTCTGGAAATTCAGAAAATATTATAAAAGTGTGCAACAAAGCACAGGAAATGGGTGTCAGAAGTGTAGGGTTTACAGGTGGAGAAGAAAGTAGAATGGATTCTATTGTAACGGATCTAATAAAAATACCTTCAACGGATACACCTAGAATTCAGGAAGCATATATGGTTCTTGGTCATATTATTTGTGAACAAGTAGAACGTATTTTATTTGATCAATAAAGATTACATAGAAGGGAAAGACTGGACGTTATTTTTGGACAGGGACGGAACAATAAATAAAAGAGTGGAAGATTATGTGACCACATGGGATCGCTTCACTTTTATAGAAGGAGTACTTGAGGCTATTTCAGCATGTTCTTCCTTTTTTGGTAAAATCATTATCGTAACAAATCAACAAGGGATTGGCAAGGAACTGATGACGCATGATCAGGTAAATGATATTCATGAAAAAATGTTGGAAGTCATTGAATATTATGGAGGACGAATTGATGCTATATATTATGAACCAAGTTTGGCGATCTATGAAGCTTTCGGGCGAAAGCCCAATCCTGGAATGGCTTATTTTGCAAAAAGGGATTTTCCATCCATACAATTTAAAAAATCCATAATGGTTGGCGATACCTTGAGTGATATGCAATTTGGTAAAGCTGTAGGTATGAAAACATGTTGGATAAAAAATAAATGGGAAATGAAAAATTACGATTCCATTTCAGAATTTACAGATTACGAAATAGAGCACTTAAAAGAATTAGTCCTTAAGATAAAAAGTGTGTGAAAGGAATAGATGTCATACTGATACTCTTGTATTTTATAATGTAATCTTCATAAAACGTTGTAGAACCGGGAGTGATTTGATCTTTTGCAATTATCTAGAAAAGATCAATAAATTGGTATTAAAGTTTTTGATCAATCTTTGAAAATCGAATCTGTATCAATTCATAACGAATTTAAAAAAAGGAGAATAGTACCGGATCGAAAGTAAATCCCAGTCATCGGTTTTCACTTATTAGAGGTTGAATTTGTATAAACGAGTTTGAAAATCTACATGACAATTTGAAATTAATTTGATATTGTTTTCGTTAGAAGAAAAGATACCCTAGATAACCAATAATTCAGTTATAATTATGATGAAACAATACATGTTGTTAGTGCTGGCTTTTATGTTATGTGGCTTTTGGGCGGAAGCCCAAGAAGAAGACCAGCCCTATTTTTTAGTTACTTTTGACGAGTTTTCTCCACCAACCCAAGACTTGATTCTGTCATTTGAAGGTAAAGAGCCAATGGCATTTCTAGCCAATGATATCAATGGAGTGGAGCATTATCTTAAAAATTATAAAGGTAAAGTAGTTTTTGTGTATTTCTGGAAAGGCGATTGCACAACTTGTTTAAGTCAAATTGCATCACTTAACTTGCTTCATAAGGAGGAAAGTGATCGCTTGCAGATCATTTCTTTTGTGGATGAATCCAAAGAAGAAGCTACATTGTTAGCTCAGCAAAATGGAGTTGAGTTTCCTGTATTAACCAATGGGAAATTACTAGGGGAAGCAGCTTATGGTATCGAATTGGGGTATCCTAGACTTTTTGCTATTGATGTTGATGGTAAAGTTACAACAGTCATTCCACAAGCTACCTTAGAGGGTCAATCCGATATTTATCTGCAGCTTAAAGACCTACTAGATAAGGTTTCTATTCGCTAGGATTTAAGTTGCCAGAACAAAATTATTAAGGGAATAATAACATTTTCCAGTTAGGACGCTGAAAGGTGAATGGTTACATTTGTGCTTTTTAACCAAAGAAGTAGACAATGAAAAAAATGATCATGCTTTGCTGTTTTTGCATTGCTTTTGTTACCTTACAAGCACAAAATGAAAAACCAAGATTTACTAAAGTTGATGCGAGTGTTATGGACATGGAATATTATCCACGTCAAGTCAGTTTTAGGAATTTTTTGACTGGCGATGATCGTAATCTTCAACCGAAATCAAGAGTAATCTACAGTAGGCCTTTGAAAAAAGGGAGAGTTATTTTTGGCGATCTTGTGCCTTATGGTCAAACATGGAGACTTGGTGCCAATGAAGCAACTCGAATTACATTTTACCAAAGTGTTTCAATAGGGGATGCTATATTATCACCAGGTGAATATACGATGTCAGCTGAAGTAAATAGAACAAGTTGGGTTATTCATTTTAGTACACAGAAAGGTATATGGGGAGCGAAAGATGGAGATCTTTCTCAACGTGTAGCTTCTATTACAGTGCCTGTTATAGAAAGTACCAAGGAAATAGAAGCTTTTTCTATGGGATATCGTAAAATCGATGAACAACTCATTCACTTAATTATTCAATGGGATAAGACTTTAGTTGAAGTCCCTATCGGATTGAATCCACCAGTGTTTGCAGGAATTGATAAATCACCTATGGATCAAGTAACGTATCCTTCGAAAGCAGCTTATGTGAATTACTTGAAAGGTGAAGAAGCTAAGATGAAACCTAAAATGATTCTATTATACAGTAGACCATATAAAAAAGGTCGAGATATTTTTGGAGAATTATTGGAGCCAGGTATGTGGAGATTGGGAGCCAATCAATCTACTGAAGTTGATTTTATGCAAGATGTTACCATTGCAGGACAAAAGTTGAAAGCTGGGAAATATGTCATTTTTGCTGAATTAAAAGAAGGAAGCTGGGACTTAATCTTTAGTAAAGATTACCCTTCAGCAGGGCCATATGATCGTGATGAAACTAAAGATAGATTACGCGTAAATGCTAAAACTGCGAGTTTAGATGAAGTTGTAGAGAATTTTACAATAGTAGCTGAAGAAAAAGGAAATGATCTTATTCATTTAGTTTTCGCTTGGGATCAAACAATCGTTGAGTTTCCTATTCAATTTTAGTTTGAATGAAGTCCGTTTTAATTAAGATATATGCTAAATTAATGGGTTTCCATCTTAATATGTTGAGCTTGATCAATCCTAAGCATGCAGCAAGGAAAGGCTTCGATTTGTTCTGTTCGCCTATGCGTATAAAATTAACAGATCGACAGAAGGATTTTATGAGAACTGCTGAACTTGATGTTATGAAAAGTTCATCCTATCCAGATATCCAAGTCTACAAATGGGGAAGTGGATCGAAGAAGATTTTATTTCTACATGGATGGCAGTCTCATAGTTTCCGCTGGATTAAGTATATACTTAAATTAAAGCAATTAGATTACACAATATATGCTTTTGATGCACCAGCATCAGGTTATTCCAAAGGTAAAATCTTAAATGTTCCTTTCTATGGTGAAGTATTGGATGAATTCCTGAAACAGTATGGTAAAATGGATTATGCTGTTGGGCATTCATTGGGTGCGTTTACTTTATTTTATTACCTAAAGGATTATAATCCCTATGCCTTTGAAAAGGTAGTAAGCTTAGCATGTCCTGGTAAAGCAATGGATTTTGTTGATTTATATGTTGAGATGCTAGGTTTGTCAGTTAAAACTCAGCAATTAATATTCGATGAATTTATTTCAAGATATCGTGATATAAGGTATTTTACTTTAGATAATTTTACTGCTGACATTAAAGTTAATGGACTCTTTATTCACGATAAAGACGATGGGGATGTACCTTTTGAATATACAAAGGTTTTAGAGAAAAACTGGAAGAAGGCTGAATCTATGTATACGGAAGGACTTGGTCATAAAATGCGTTCACCAGAGGTGGTAAATCGAGTACTTGGCTTCCTGGAAAAGTAAACCCGCATTATGCACTAGACAATCTAATACGGGAATAAACTATGTCAAAATCAACGATTTGCTAGCGTTTTCAGATGAACCATGGCGACGCTATGTTAGATCTTCCAAATCGCATGATGTTGTAGTGTTTGTAGCCCTTATAACAAAGATCAAATGCATAATTCTGATTAAAAAAAATCGCGCTAAACTCATTTTGTCTAGCGCGATTTTTTTTGTTAAGTTATATTCTTTATTGTATGATTAACTGCATCGTGTTTTTCCCTTTGGAGGTACTAAGTAACACATTATAAATACCTGCTGGTAATGCATAATTATTGAACTCATAGGAAGTTCCTGTAAATTTATCTGTAAATACTTGTCTACCCATTTGATCGGTGATAACTAAAGAAACATGCTCTTGTTGAGGGTTGTCAACACTGATTTTTGTGTAACTCGCCATTGGATTTGGTGCAAGAGTTACATCAATTGTTTCGAATTCTGTTACATTGTCAATTGGTGAGAATGGATCACTCCATATGACATTTGTTTTAAAACTTTCATCTGTTAAGGTTAAGAGAAATGCTTTCAGATTTGCTTTTTCCGTATCTGTAAAGTTAAAACCACCAGGAGGGATCATAAAATCAGTCCATTCATTTGACTTAACGTCATCGGAATAAAAATCGATAACATCATCTAGTGTTTCAAGGCTTCCATCATGCATATAAGGCGCTGTAAGTTCTATGTTTCTTAATGATGTGATTTTATAAAGACCTTCATAACCTTCTCCAAGCCATTCTCCAGCTCCTATATCTGTAAAAACTTCTTCTAGTCCATTATTGAAGATGAACGGGAAAATTTGAATAACTTCATCATGAGGAACACCTTCAAATTCTTGAAAAAATCCACCGGAATGACAAGTGGCGCAATTGAAAGTAAATAGTTCTAGACCAGCCATTTCTGCATCAGTAAAATCTTGAAAGCCTAAATCTGCTTGTTGATCAAATCTTGAGTTGAAGGTCACCATAGAACCTATGAAATTAGTTAAAGCATCAACAATTCGGTCTTCTGTAATCTCACTATCACCAAAAGCTTTGGTGAATAATTCTGGGTAATAGTCTGTCGCATTCATTTTCAATACGACTTCATCAATTTCAGCACCTATTTCGTTTTCGTCTTTAAAAGGAATATCAATCATATCTTCAAGTGCAGCGAATTCCATATCCCAGAAAAAACCATTTTTCCCTTCCCACGATAAATCATTTAATGCCATTGAATTTCTTGTCGTAAGACTTGAAATTCCTTGACTAAATTGTGCGTCATCAGCAAAGGACAATTCTTGTTTATGACATGTCGCACAACTCATGTTTTCCATAGCAGATAATTTTTCATCATAAAATAGAACACGTCCCAAAGTGGATATATCATCGTCTACAAAATCTAACACAGTGGTATCAGTATGACTTTGGTAACCTACTTCAATGGTGTCATTGAATGTGAATGTGTGTGTGGGAAATGTTATATCCGAGTATTCGTATGGTGTTTCAGGTAAATTCGGGGCATCGTTCACAAAAGTAAAGATTGCATTTCCATTACTTTTGTTAAAGGTGGCACTCAATAAACCAATAAGCAGAAGGAGAGAAAAAGAGATAAGAAATAGCTTATTTTTCATTGTAAGAATTTTAGGTAATGAATGGATTCTTATAAAGATAAGAATTATGACATTACTATGACAGTGTGAATAGAAGAAATGATGCGTGATAAGTGAAAGAAACGTGATATTTTAAATAAACGTGTACAACAGATTTGTAAAGTATTAGTCGGCAATACTGCTATGAAATTGCTGGAAGTCCACTATAGAATTAAATTTAATTTACATTTTTGTATAGTACCAAATAGGTAGATTGCAAAAGGAAGTATGTTGCATAATGCTACTTTTTTAATGATTTGAAGCTTCTTATGAAAGATAAATTATGGTTTTTCATATTTTTAAACAACTTACATTTTAAATACAAAGAAGTGAAATCACTTTTTCATTTTTTGGGCTCGAGCCCAAAAATATAACTGCTAAAAGCACATGTTAAAAAAGACAAAGGGAATAAGATGTTTTACACTTACATTACTCATATTGTTATGGGGATGTTCTTCTGTCTTAATGGGGCAATTTAACTGTATAGAAATTCTCGGTGGCAAAGAGAAAATAAGTATACCGTTTGAATACAAGGAAGGTTTTATAATTGTTAAAATTGGACTGAATAACGCGTTGCCGCTTAATTTTATATTTGATACAGGAGCTGAAAACACGGTACTGCTTGAGAAAATCTACGCCAAGTTGATGGGTTTGGGGCTGAATGAAAAGATCAATATAATAGGTGCTGATAACAGTTCACTAAATGTAGCGTATATATCTCGAAGAGTCCCATTGTCGTTTCAAGTAGGAGGCTCTTTTGTAACGGACATCTTGGTTTTAGAAGAGAATAAGATTGATTTCAACAATATTATAGGGGAAAAGATTGATGGAATTATAGGCGGAAATGTATTTGTAGGGGCGGTTATTGAAATTGATTATAGAAAACAATTGATCACGTTTCATAAGTCTGAAACTTTTTTAAAGCCTAAAAAATTTCATGAAGAAAGAATTGAAATATTGCGAAATCGACCATTTATTAAGGCTGAAGTTTCGGTGAGTGGCAGAACAGAAGCCGATCTCAAATTACTGATGGATACAGGAGCTGGCTTACATCTTTTAATTGACGAGCAGTCTCATCCAGGGGTGGAAATGCCAGACTCTGTGATTGATGGACGAATAGGAGAGGGGCTTGGCGGGAATCTTGGTGGATTTTTAGGAAATGTGGAGAAATTTAATCTTATGAATGAGAAATATTCCAATATTCCTGTTTATTTCCAAAGGATGGATCCTGAATTTTTGGAGATATCTATGGAAAATCGAAGAAATGGAATTATTGGCAATATTTATTGGCAAAGTAACAAAGTCATTATTGATTATGCTCGGCAAAAATTGTATACAAAACCTTATCGAAAAAAGAAGAAGAAATTTCGATTTAATAAGAGTGGACTTGTTGTTTTTGCTGCGGGTGAAGATCTAGAAGAGTACATCATCAAGTATGTTGCAAAAGGATCTCCTGCGGATCGAGCTGGATTAAAGCCTGGCGATTTAATTCTGTCATTTAATCGGGTCCCTAGTCAATTTGTAAGTTTACACTTTATCAATAAAAAGTTAAGTGGAGATCAAGGTGATACGATACGTGTTCGCGTAAAAAGGAGAGGAGATAAACTTGATTTTGCATTTTTATTGAAAAGTAATAAAATTAGTTTGTAGTCATATACTTTTTGGGCTCGAGCCCAAAAAAAAAGAAGGAAAAATTTAGAAATATGGCAATATCTTGCTGGAATTTAATAGAAAAGTGTGGCTTCAAGGATGTGAATTTTCTAAAAAGTTGATAAATAAAGAGTTTATTGTAATTCTAGCTTGGGTAAATGAATAAAAATAGCTACTTTTGCGGTCCATATTTTTAATCATAAAAAATAAAGCATGTTTGCAATAGTATCAATAGCTGGTCAGCAGTTTAAAGTTGAGGAAGGTCAAGAGATTTTCGTCCACCAGTTAGATGCGGAGAAAGACTCGACAGTTAAATTTGACGAGGTTCATCTTATAGGTGATGGGGATAATGTTCAAGTAGGAACACCAACACTAAAGGCATCAGTTTCTGCTACAGTTCTAGGAAACCAAAAAGGTGACAAAGTGATCGTTTTCAAAAAGAAAAGAAGAAAAGGATACAAAGTGAAGAATGGTCACAGACAATCATTTACAAAATTAAAAATAGACTCAATTACTGCGTAAGCTTCTTAGTTTACCTTATTCTTAAATTTTAAAAGACAAATATTATGGCACATAAAAAAGGTGTAGGTAGTACGGATAATGGAAGAGACAGTAATAGTAAACGACTTGGAATTAAATTATTCGGAGGTCAAACTGCCATTGCTGGAAATATTCTAGTAAGACAGCGAGGAACAAAGTTCCACGCAGGTGATAATGTATACCTAGGGAAAGATCACACGATTCACGCAAAAGTTGATGGAATTGTGAAATTCTCAAGAGGTAAAAAAGATAGAGTTTTTGTGAATATCGTTCCAAGCGGTGCGGCACCTGCTGCAACGCCAGCTCCCAAAAAAGCGCCAGCAAAAGCGCAAGAAGAGGAGTAAAATTCACTTATATACAACATAAAATAATGGGTTGTTTCGTTAATTCGAAATAACCCATGTTTATTTTGAGTTTGTTATTCGTAATGATTTTGTTTACCTTTAAGATGAACAAAATTTAAATAAAGTTATTACGTATATGTTGAAAACGCATTTCTTATGAAACCATTTCGTTATACAGTAGAGAAATCAGTGTTCGGTGTCTGCAGTAGATTAGCAGAACAGATGGGGGTAAGAACAGGAAGGGTGCGACTTTATTTTATCTATATTTCATTCCTCACAATGGGGAGTCCTGTTGTCGTATATCTTTTTATGGCGTTTTGGATGAATGTAAAAAAATACATTCGCAACGGTAGAAATTGGTTGTTGGATTGAAAAAAAATCAACACTTTTCTGCTACCCATTTAAAAGTATCACCAATTTCTATTTACAAGTCATTTGGGATTCAAAGATCGAATCAATTTCATAATACGTATATAGAGTTCCTCTGTAATCCATTATTATTTGTAATATGATTTTGATTAAACTTTCTACTAATAATCCACTATCTTTAGTAATAAATACATGAAGTACAGCCTCATTTACTTTTCGATTGTTTTTTTCGTTTTTTCTTGTACATCTGTAGAAACTAGCCCTTTAGTTTTATCAGGAAAATTGCAAGAAGGATCGAAATCAATGAGTAGAGAAGTAAAAGTCAAGGTGCCAAATTGGTATAAGAAAGCTGAAACATATGACGGATTTCAAACTCAGAATCGGAATTCTTCTATTTCTTTACAAGTAAACAGAACGACTATTGAATTTGTTAACCAGTCTTTTGATCCCGCTAGATTATCGAAAAAGAAAGTGAAATTACTTTCTAAAAGGCCTGTTGATTTTGCCGGTAATAAAAAAGCATTATACACCGAAGTACTTGATCACAGAAAAGATACGAAACGTTACGCACTGAGTATTGAAGATAATGGAATGGTGTACAGTATAAAAGGATTCTGTTTTCAAGATCAACTAGATGCTTATGAAGAGGACATTCGCACAGCTATTTTTTCAACTCATTTTGTTGATAAGAATGATTTGAGTGAAACTCCATTAACAGAATTATTTACCCTTGCTAACATTGATTTAGAAGCTAAAATAGCTTTGTATACTCGGGATGGTAAAATTCCGGATGGTAATGAAAGCGCTGATAAAATTGAGTTTATGCAGTTGGATCACTCTATGAAAAGTCATTCTTCTTGGGAAATTGAAAAAAGACTAAGAGAAACTTTTAAACAAATTACAGGTCAGCGTATAGAATCCTTTTCGGTGAATAGATTAGATAGTGGAATATATAGTAAAGCATATATAAAAGAGGGTGAGGTTAAATTTTTAGCCTTGTATTTTGCAAAATATGGCAATCCCGATCAATTTCTACTCTGTAGTTCAAAAGATGAAGCATCATTTCAAGATTTTGATAAATTTATCGAAAAGGAGTTTTTTACTACTACCATAGGGTTTTGACCTTATACTTCTTGTTGTATTTTTAGTTGTAAATAAAGTCAAATGAAAAAGAATATTGTATTTATTGCAAAAAGCCTTGATGGATTCATTGCAGGAAAGGATGGAGAACTTGATTGGTTAAATTCAATTCCAAATCCTGAACATAATGATATGGGATTTAATAACTTGATGGATGAAATTGATGCTGTTGTAATGGGACGAAAAACATTTGAAGTTGTTTCGGGATTCGAAGGGGAATGGCCTTATTCAAAACATGTTTTTGTACTTAGCAATTCATTAAAAAATATACCTAATACATTAAGTGAAAAGGTTAGTTTGTTAAAAGGCACTCCACAGCAAGTACTTTCAAGGATACATAATAAAGGATACTACAAGCTATATATCGATGGTGGTAGTACAATTCAAAATTTTTTAGCGGAAGATTTAATTGATGAAATGAGAATTACAACACTACCTATTCTTTTAGGGGGAGGATTCTCATTATTTGGGGATTTAGACCAACCTTTGGACTTTGATCACATTAAATCAAAGGTGTTCTTAGGTCAGCTTGTACAAGATTGGTATAAAAGAAGAAGGTGAATTCAAACTAATTGGAATCATAAACTGATTTTATAGGAACATCTTTTGGAATTAAGAATTCTTTTTCATCGATTTCCTTTTCTTCTACTTTAATTGCTTCATATGTAATACTAAAAGAGGGAAGTGTTATAGTTTGTTTTAGAAAAAAGGACTTTGAAATAGAATACAGTACATCCGCCAATCCATCTTTAAAGTTTTTATATAACTCAGGATCTAAGCTAGGATAACCTGCGTAATAAAATTCAACCGAATAATATTCACCTGTTTCTGGAATTTTCATATATGCAAAAATAGATTCGCAAGGTATATCTAAAATGGTATCTCTTGGCCCTGCTTCGAGTGTTAAAAGGGAGTCATACAATATAGCTGAGCTATAGGTATATAAGGTGTCAAAGCCATGATATTTCGTATAGTTGGTCGTAGTATTTAATTTTGATATACTATAGTGAAGCCCAACATCATTTCCTTTTGTATCCCTTCTGAAATCACCATTATCATTTACGGTAAAGACCATTTCAGTGCCATATTTTTTCAATAAATAATCACTAAATTGATCTTGTTTTAGAATTTCAACCTTAGATTTATAGACTATAATTCCCTCAAATTGTACAAAAGTATCTTGACTATTTAGGTTCACATAATAACATAAAAAAAATGCTAAAATGAGAAATGGACTAGAGGTAGTGTATTTTTGATATTGAATTTCCAATTGAGAAGAAGTTTTAAATAGTTGAGCGATCTAAATAATTTTAATTCATATCGAATGTATGAAACAATATCGAATATCTAATACTACAAACTCCAATTTCCAGATAAAATTCCTTTTCATACCTATAGAAATAGAGGTTGTATTTCTATTTTTTAAAGAAAAAAATGATATTTCTAATCAAAAAATAAGCGAAAATAATACTTACCGAATATTTGTAAAATGATCGCCATTGTGGATCATGCCAAATGAATATGCCTAAAAAAGAAATCAACAGCAATAAACTGATGTCGTGATTAGAAAAACCAAAAATTCTATGTAAACGTGGTAATTCAAACATTCTTTTTTTCTTTCTTCTATTTAATCTCATAATAAAAAAAGTTCAAGAATATAATGAATGCCCCTCATCCCACTCACTCAGCTTTTAACTCCCCACTCGCTTAC
>JAHDGD010000057.1:12876-21832 GCA_020627825.1 Saprospiraceae bacterium | reverse complement strand
TGGGACCAAAAAAAGACCTACTCCATCACTTTTTCGCTATGATCTTAAGATAGTAAAAAAAACAAGGGAACTTGATTGGTCATACAATATCTTCATAAAAAAAGCCTTTGGGCGTAGACCCAAAAGCTTGTTACTTTTGTACTCAAAAAGAGTAAAGGAACACCTTAAAAAAATGTTCTTATATATTAACGAAAGATTCTATTGATCTCCGAATTTCTTTTGTCTGTATTCAGCGCTAATGATTTCATTTCTTCTTTCAACAGAAGGTTTAGTGAAATGCTTTCTTCTTCTTAACTCTTTTAAAGTACCAGTGCTAAGAAATTTTCTTTTGTAACGCTTAAGAGCTCTATCTATTGACTCTTCTTCTTTTACATTGATTATTAACATGTAATCTATTCTTGTTTAAAAATTTGAGCCGCAAATGTATGAATAAATTTCTGTTCATCCAATAGGAGACTTTAAAAGTTGTGATTTTTTTTATTGTAACCTAAATAAAAAACAAATCGTCAATATATCGTATTTATTTTCTTTACTTCCAAACTAACCAAATGAATTCAAGAATTCTATTTTGTCTTTTCGTTTTATTTTTTTCAAGTTTATCACTGTATAGTGCAATTCAACCTGTACAATTGGTTCAAGGTAGAATCATTGAAAAACTTAGCGATAATCCATTGTCGTATGTTAATATAGGAGTGGTTGGAAAAGGTGTAGGAACCGTATCTGCTCTAGATGGAACCTTTTCATTTCATATAGATGAACGGTATGATGATGATATTCTTCGAATTTCTATGATTGGTTATGTTACACAAGAATTTGTTGTGAAAGAATTTAAAGAAAAATTAGCTGCTGATTATAATGTGTTTCTGGAACCAAAGACAGAACTGATTGAAGAAATAGCGATTGTAGATTCAAAAATGCGTTCTTACTTGAAAGGAAATAAGTCAAAGACACAGAATTTTACGATAGGATTTGAAACGGATACGCTAGGAAATGAGTTTGCAACAAAGTTTAAAGTGCGTAAAAGAAAGACTATTCTTAAAGATTTGCGTTTGTCAATTGTTGAAAATACGTTTGACACTTTGCGATTTCGAGTGAATATTTACGATATGGCAGATGGTCGTCCTGGAAATATATTGAACAAAAAGAATATCATCATTTCAACTACAAAAAAAGATAGTGAAGTCTTGATAATTGACTTATTGCCATATAATGTTGCGATCAAACAGAGGAATTTCTTTGTCAGTTTAGAATGGATCGATAGTAGTGAAGAAGCTGATGTTTCGTTTTCAGCGGCATTTCCTGCACGAACTGTTTATTATAGAAGTACAAGTCACGACAAATGGAAATCCATAAATGGTCTGGGGATTGGCATGCAGATAACGTATCTTCAATAATGAATGCTAACAATTTACTAGAGGCCTATTCCTAGAAGTTTAGTGAATCTCGAAATAAAAAAGATACGATCTAGTTTACGATCGATTTTATGTTCGACCTTTGGCATAAGATTGAGCAATTGTGCTACATATGGTTTTGTGGCAATTCTAGCTGCAACTATTATTTTCTCCGTATCAGTTAAGCCCAAATACCATGAGCTGATATCTTCGTAAATTGCATCTATTGCCTTCTTATTTTGCTGAGAATATAGTCGAATGAATTTTACAGCATCACTTGTTTTATTATATTCCATTGAATTTTCCAGTGCTTCAATGGAAAAAGCAGCTAAGGCATCTAATTTTTCCAATGGTGCTTTATCAGAAGCGGCTAATTGATTTAACTGCGTGTTGTGCAGTAATAAATCGTTCTTCATTTTAGTTGAAGTGCAAGAACTGAAAATTAGTGTTATGCATAGTATAAAACCTATGTACTGATTATTAGTCAAATTCAATAGTATCACCTGGTTTTAATTTTTGTTGTGTGGTAGGGTTTCCAAATAAATCTGTCTGCGCATCAGTGTTTTCTACATTTTCTTCAGCTGTTGTAATGGGAAGTTCTTCTTGTTCAGTTTCTTCAGGAATTACTTTTAAAAGTTTTCCATCATGTATTCTATTCCCCATTGCTTTCCATCCTTTGACGTCGATCAAACTACTTAGTTCATGTTTTTCAGTTAGCTTATTATTCCCTTTCTTATACTGTATTTCAATAGGATCTAACGTCCTGTTTGAAAAGTAATATAATTTTGAAGAACGGTGATCGGAAATAAACTTATATAACGTATCGTTTTTGGATGTTTCTATCTGGAAACGTTTGATCATTGTTTTCCCTTTATCTCCATCATAATAGATGCAATTGAAGACAGTATTTGGATTGAATTTATATTTGCTCAATACATTTTCTACTTGATTTACTTTGATGTCAATATTTAAGTCTCTTACAAGATATTCACCGGAATTATAAATGAGTAGAAGTGTATCACCTGAATCAAACTCACCTAAATAATCACCACGTTCTTGTTTATTGAGTCTACCGCTTACAGGATCCATGTAAAATTTTTGTGCACCAAGAGATGATGTACCTACAGCTAACTGGACAACTTTTTTTACAGGATATTTAGTGACTGTATTACCTTGAGAGCCACGACCCTTAATTGCTAGATCTGCAAAATCGTATTCGAAAAGCTTCTTTTTTGCTGAACAACCTGGACTTAGTTGCACATTAACTAATTCTGTTTCTCCATTTTTATTTGCAGTAAAATAGAGAACTTTGGAACCTTTAGTTCCTTTTGTTAAGTCGTATTCTTTATTTCTCGTAATTGATTTTACGTTGAATCTTTTTGCCATTGTTTTTCCGCTACCTCCATCTACATAAAGCATATTATAGGTTGTGCGATCATCTCCTTTTTTCCAAACTGCAATGTGCACAATATTTTTCCCTACAAACACTTTGTCAGCAACTCGATATACACCAAATTTTCCATCTTTTCGGAAAACAATTACATCGTCTATATCAGAGCAATCTTGAATGAATTCTTCTTTCTTCATTCCAGTTCCCATGAAACCTTCTTTCCTATTTACATATAACTTAGCGTTATTTGCAACGACACGTCTTGAGTTGATGGCATCAAATTCAGTGATTTCAGTTTTTCTTTCTTTACCCTTTCCGTATTTTCTTTTTAATTCTGCATAATAATCTATGGTATAATCGACAAGGTTAGCAAGATTGAAATTCACTTTTTCAAGATCTTCTAGAATAGAAGCGATCAGTTCATCTGCTTTAAAGCTATTATACTTCGATATTCTCTTAATCTTGATTTCTGTTAAACGTACAATATCTTCTTCTGTAATGTTGCGATTCATTTGAAGTCGATCATCTTTTCCTTTCTTTGCAGTATCAGGAGTTGCAACATATTTATCAAGTCCTTTTCGAATAGCCACCAACACTTCTTCCCAAGACTCACATTCTTCAATATCACGATATATTCTATTTTCTATGAATATTTTTTCCAGACTTGCAAAATGCCATTTTTCTTCTAACTCAGCTTTTTTTATTTCCAATTCACGACGTAATAGCTCCATCGTATTTTCTGTACAGATTTTAAGAATTTCTGAGACAGATAAGAAATGAGGTTTGTTATCAATGATGATACAAGCATTGGGAGATATACTTTCTTCACATCTTGTGAAGGCGTATAGAGCGTCGATCGTCATTTCAGGAGAAGTACCACTTTGTAAGTCGATCTGAATGTCGACATCTTTAGCTGTGTTGTCTACAACTTTTTTGATTTTAATTTTTCCTTTATCATTTGCTTTGATGATGGAATCAATCAAAGAATTCGTTGTCACTCCATATGGAAGTTCATGAATGGAAAGTGTATTTTTGTCAACGATTTTAATCCGAGCTCTAGAGCGAATTTTACCACCTCTTTTACCGTCGTTATAATCCCTTACATCTACTAATCCACCGTGTTGAAAATCAGGGTATACTTTTGGTGTTTTTCCTTTCAATATTTTGATCGACGCATCAATTAATTCATTGAAGTTATGCGGAAGAATTTTAGTGGACAGACCAACTGCAATTCCTTCAACACCTTGCGCAAGAAGTAAAGGGAATTTTACAGGTAGTGTAACGGGCTCTTTTTTTCGCCCATCATAACTCATCTGCCATTCTGTAGTTTGATTGTTGAAGATAACTTCGAGAGCAAACTTGGTTAATCTAGCCTCAATATATCGAGGAGCTGCGGAGCTATCTCCAGTTCTTGTATCGCCCCAGTTCCCTTGTGGATCAATGAGTAGATCCTTTTGGCCTAAGCCAACTAAAGCATCTCCTATAGCTGCATCACCATGAGGATGATATTGCATAGTCTGACCTATTATGTTAGCCACTTTATGGTATCGACCATCGTCCATTACTTTCATAGCGTGTAGAATACGCCTATGTACAGGCTTCATCCCATCTTCTATTGCAGGTACAGCACGCTCTAAAATTACATACGAAGCATAATCAAGAAAATATTCTTGATATAATCCGTTTAGTGTTATGATTTCACTATTCGATTCTCTTTCCATAGACGATTATAAACCGCTAAAATATGAAAGAATTCTTATATATGTAAAACTTTGGAAGGATGAACTCTTTTTAAAAGCAAACTTTGTCAAGATTTTCGATTGCTTGAGGCAATCTCAACTTTACTGCAGTTCTCATGTCCTTACAAGCAGCTTCTGCTTGTTCCAATTGAACATTTGCATTCGCTCTGTTGTAAAAAGCTTCGGCAAATTTTCCGTCAAGTTTTATGGCTTTAGAAAATTTTGCATGAGCTTCTTTATATCTTTTCATATTTAAGTAGGCAACTCCCATAGAGTAATGAACTTTTGGATTTTTGGGATCATTCTCTACAAGGATCTTATAATCATCTATTGCGTTTTGATATAGGCCTTGATTTAAGTAACATAAAGCTCGGTTTTTACGAGCAGATTTATGAGAGGGATCAACTTCGAGTGCCATGCTAAAATCAGTCATAGCACTACTGTTGTTTTCTAACTTCATTTTGCAATATGCTCTGTAATAGTAAGCATTGCTTAGAGCAGGGTCTTGTTGTAAAGCAGAGCTAAAGTCTTGAATAGCTGAAGAATAGTTTTCCAAGTTTAAGTTTGCTTTTCCTCTAGCGAGGTATGCGTTTTTATTATTGGGCTTTAAGCCCAAAGCATTAGTATAAGCATTCGTTGAACCTTCATAATCTTTAAGTTTGTCATTTGCTAATCCAAGATTATACCATGCTGTAAAATTTTCGGAGTCCAAGTTTGTAGCTTTGTCTAAGTCTTTTTTAGCGGCTTTAAATTCTTTTAGATTAAGAAGGCAAACCCCTCTGTTCATATAGGCTTGAGCGTAAGTAGGGTCAAGTTTGATCGCTTCAGTGTATGAGAAAATAGCAGTTTCGTACATTTTTAATCGCATTAAAGCGAACCCTTTATATAAATGTGCTTTTTTAAATTCTGGATCTATCTTCAATGTTTTGTCAAAATCATTAACAGCGCTTTCATATTGTTTAAGATTCAATTTCGCATTAGCTCTATTATAATATGCTGAAGCGTAGTCAGGTTTTTCTTTAACGGCTAGGGTATAATATTCAATAGCTTTAGCATAGTTTTTCGATTGAAAATAGTCTACAGCAGTATTAAAATGTTCGGCAGCTTTGACTTCATTTTGGGCCTGAGAAGATATTGGTGAAATTAAAGCAACTAAGAGTAAAAAAAACGTGACGAATAAATTATTAATCAATTTAATATGCATTATTGAATTATTTAATATGATACAAATATAGTTTAAAAGTTCTTAATAACATATAAGTAGAAAAGCATTCGTTCAACACGCTATAGTTGACAATAGAAATGATTATTTATATGTAAAAAAGGAGGAGAACTGAATTCTATATTGTTGCTGTTGGTCCTATTCAAGCTTAACGATACCATAAAGGGTGATATTGTCAGGATAAGAAAGATTTGGTTATGAGCATTATAAAAGGAGGGCACTTTCAATAAAGAAATGTATACAATAAATTGAAATTTTATGAATAGTTGAGTTATGATATATATAAATATATTTTAATGTGTGTAGGGTTTTTTGATGGTTGTAAAGTGTTGGTTTTAAATGTGTTGTATTGTTTTTTTTAGAAAGTCTCAAAAAAGTGGAACGAAAAGTAGTACTCATTACACTAATAAGAAAAAAGTATAATGAAAGAAATCCATCAAATTGAATGTGGTTGTTATTATTTGATTGAGAGTTTGGCAACAGCAAGAAGTTGTTACTTTGAAGATGAAAAGGAGGTAGAAATCTTTAGAAAATTATTTAAACGATATTTAGGGAAGTATGTCCACATAGGGGGAATGTATTTATCGAGTGAAGGGTATCAGATTTTAATAAGGGTAAGAACCATTCAAGAGGTTAATAGGCAATACAGAGCAAAGATGAGAGGAAAGAAGGAAAATCCTAAGATTAAATACCTTGAGTCATCATGGCGGATTATAAGTGAGCAGATGCGTATTATGGGAAGTGTATATGCAAAATGGGTAAATAAAAAGCGAGTAAGAAATGGGGGATTAGTAAAGCAAAGGTACAAGCGATATTATTTTGAGAGTAAAGCAGAGTATCTAGAATATAAGGAAAGAATGGACAAAGGCGAAGAGATTCAATCCCAAACAAATGAGCGATATCAAGTAGAGGGGAGTTGGAAAGTAGGTGTAAACTGGTGGATTGTGAGGGGGGTGGAATGGGTGCGAGCGTTGATAGATAAAGACTTTCCCGATTACGTAGTATCTAATTTAATAGATAAAACAAAATTAGCTCACACATGCTCATCTCCACCATAATTTAACATTCAAGCTATTATTTTTTTAGTTTAAAACATACGGATTTCTTTTTTAACTTAAAAACCCATTACAATTTTGTGCATTGTCCATTGATTCTGTGACAATATACGCACAAAGTAAATCCCTTGCGTAACTGATGGAAGTGAAATTTGAACTTCTTTTGAAGTGGATTTATGAGAAAGTATCTGTTGTCCGTTCATACTATAAATTTCAATCACATTTATCGGATACTCTGCTATTAAGTTAAATTTATCAACAGAAGGATTGGGATAGATAGAAATCTTTTGTTCAGTTATATTTTGAGTTGAAGAAGGGGCATCAGGGCAACTATAAAGTAGATCTATGTCTCTATTTTCAAATTTTAATAATGTATCAAAAGTGAATTCTGATAAAGTATTGGTAGTTATTGTTCCTTGAGTAAATGATAATTCAATTGGTACAGGATCATAAGTTATAAAAGAAGGATATATACAATAATTTTCTGCTTCAGTATGTAAGATAGAGTCTAGTGAATTTCCTTCTAAAATAACAAATTCATTTCCAGAAATTTGTTTGTTTACACTTACTGGAAGGAATCCATTTTTATATAAAATCAAAGTCGTTGAATCTGAAATAAAAAAGTCTATGAATGAACCATGATTCCCTTCAACTTCTATCAAATGATGTTCTCTTGAAGTTTCAAATAAATTATTACCAGTATAAAATATGAATCGACTACTATCTACATGTACAAAACCTATTCTGTTTATGAAATTAAATTCATTTGGTTGAAAGGTATATTGATAAGTATTAGAAATTCCTAAGGTGTCATCCATCGTTAAGAATGTACAGAAATTATAATCTGACTGATATATTGCGTAGATAGAATCATGTTCTACATAAATATCTACATCTCCAATAACCCATTTGCTTAAATTGAATTCTATGGTTTTTAGAACTTGCCATTCAGAATCAACCGTGCTAAAAAACATTTTATCTTCAGATGTTCCTGCAATTAACAATAAAGAATCATGAATACTAAATGTTTTTTTAAGTCGGAATGATGGATCAGGATACTCGAACGATATAATATCAGAAACATTTAATACAGAATCTAAAACAATTAAGTGATTTTCAATGCCTTTGGCGGTTACTATGATTTTTTGATCTGGCAAACGAAGTATATTGGTTGAAATCATATCTGTGCCAATATCAAGAGCCTTTTTTTGAATAACATAACCATCATGGTTTATTTCGATCAATGAGATATTTCTGTGACCGTCTATATCATCAACAGTGGTTGCTGTCATTAAAAATGAAGTATCTGAAAGCACGATTAAATTTTTGCTAAAGGGGTCTTGAATTATCCATTCATTTGGGAGATACAAGAACTCTTTAATTTGAAATAAGGAATCAACTTTAAGAACAAAAGGCGTAGCTTGATCTTCTCTGCCAGTTACAATATATCCCTTATCACTGGTTTGTTCAATTTCAAAGGGAAATACTGATGAGTTAGTCTCGTAGAAATAACTTTGTTCGATTTGTGCAAATGAATATTGAAGAATAAAACTTGATAAGATTAAAATAAACAGCAGGTATTTCATAGCATAGAGTTTGGTATACAATACTTTAAAAATAGGACAAAAATAAGAAGCTAGAAAATATTAAAAAGACGGATTCTTGAAATTCAGCCACTTATGATGATTTTCTTTACAAGCCATTTATCATTGGATAGAATTCTAAGAAAATAGATACCGCGAGGAATTGGAAGTATTTCTAGGGTTACATCTTCAGAATTGAATGATTTTTTTAAAATTTGAGCTCCATTTATATTAATTATTTGTACTTCTTTTATTAAATGTGAAGAACGAATATTCATATTATTGATCGCGGGATTCGGTGAAATTGATATGGAAGGCAACTTATTGTTTTGCGTAGACCAAGGTGCTTCAGGGCATGAATTGAAAACTTCTATAGATTTAACTGTGAAATCAGAAACACTGTCCAATTGAAAATTCTCAATTGTATCTTTCGATAATTCAAATGTATCAATTATCAATTCTATTTCTACAGGGGCATCTATTTCATAAGGATTATAGATGCAATAATTTTCAGAAGAATTATGTAATACAGAGTCTATAGCATTTCCATTGAGGATCACAAATTCAGCCCCCGCT